>DASPSM010000259.1:0-14419 GCA_035623955.1 Planctomycetaceae bacterium | reverse complement strand
CGGCGAGCGATTTGACGAGAAGGACGGCAAGGCGAATCCGGACTACAAGGACGCGCGCACCCCCGTTGAACTGGGTGCCGGCGAAGCCAAGGACGTGAAACTCCACTGTCCTTTCAAGCCCGACCGCGTCTTCATGGACCCCGACGCCCTCGTGCTGCAGCTGCGACGGAAGCTTGCAGTCGCGCGGTTCTGATCGCTCTCGCTGCTCTCCTCGCCGGCGCGGATGCATTCGCGCCGGCGGACGGTGTATTCTGAACAGTGCCGGGAGCACAAGCGCCGCCGGACTCCCAAGAACCCCGTCCGAGCTTCGGAGCGATTCCCATGCTTGTCGTGATGAGTAGCCACGCCACGCCGGAACAGATCGACCAGGTCTGCCAGGCGATCCAGCGGATGAAGCTCACGCCGCACCCGATGCCCGGCCCGACCCGCACGGCGATCGGCATCACCGGCAACAACTCCGCGATCGACGCCCGCTCGCTCGAGGTGCTGCCCGGCGTCGAGGATCTCGTCCGCGTCACAAAGCCCTTTAAGCTCGCCAGCCGCGAAATGCACGAGGCGGACACTTATGTCCGTCTGCCTCGCACGACGATCGGCCCCGGCACGTTCACGGTGATCGCCGGGCCTTGCTCGGTCGAAAACGAGGACATGATTCTCCGCTCGGCCGAATTCCTGCGCGAGCAGGGGGTCAACCTGCTGCGGGCCGGCGCCTTCAAGCCGCGCACCAGCCCCTACGCTTTCCAGGGTCTGGGCGAAGAAGGGCTCGAAATCCTGGCCAAAGCGCGCCAGAAAACGGGAATCGGCATCGTCACCGAGTTGATGGACACCGAAAACGCCGACGCGGTCGAAGAGGTCGCCGACATCATTCAGATCGGCACCCGCAACATGCAGAATTTCAGCCTGCTCAAGCGGGTCGGCCTAGCCCGCAAGCCCGTGCTGCTCAAGCGGGGCATGGCGGCAACCCTCGAGGAATGGTTGATGGCCGCGGAGTACATCATGGCTGGCGGCAATTACAATGTCATCCTCTGCGAGCGGGGCGTGCGGACGTTCTCGGACCACAGCCGCAATACGCTCGACCTCTCCGTCGTGCCGCCGGCCAAGGCCCTCTCGCACCTGCCGATTCTCGTCGACCCGAGCCACGGCACCGGCAAGCGCGACTACGTCCCCGCGATGGCGTTGGCATCGCTCGCCGCCGGAGCGCACGGCTTGCTGATCGAAGTCCATCCCGAACCTGACCGGGCCATGTCCGACGGGGCCCAATCGCTCGACTTCGCGGGCTTCACGCGTCTGTTGAGCAATCTCCGCAAACTGGCCGAGCCGCTCGGGCGGACGATTAACTAACGCCGCGTCGACTGCAACTTGAGTACGAATGCGTGCGCCGGCCGGGCGTGCTACTAAACACGCGCACCCGGCGTTACACTTTTGCGTGACGAGGCAGGATTCTTTCGCGCCGACGGCGCGGCAAAGGATGGCAAGGAGCGAGCGGCTCGATTGAGTTCTTTCAGCCGGCTGGGGCAAAGCGCAGCCTGACTGCTCTCCTGCTCGCCAGACATCTCGCAGGATGCGTATGAGCCTGTCGAAGCGATGCGCCGAGGAGTTCAATCGTCAAGACTGGGCCAGGGGCGTCGAATATTTCGAAAGCGGCGCCGTCTCCATTACCGCCCAATCCAACGACGGGCTCGAGGCTTTGGTGCGCGGCAGCCGGCGTTCGCCATATCGCGTCCGCCTCGATTGGACACACGCCAAAGAAAGTCGCCTCCACGTTAACTGCACGTGCCCTCGATTCGAGGACATAGGAGTCTGTAAGCATCTCGCCGCGACCATCCTGGCCGCGGATGCCCAGAACGTCGGCCCGATCGTCCCGGGCAAGAAGGAGCTTCTGATTTTTTCCGATGACGAGGATCCAACGGGGTCTGAGCGAGAGTTTGCTATCGACATGGACGAGGAGGACGAAGACTGGGAGGAAGCTGTCGAGCCGGAACCGATGCCGCGTGGTCGCGCCGGTTACACTTGGGAACGCAAAACATACAAAAGGACCAATGCTGGGTCCTCAGCCCGCCAGCCGAACTGGAGACAGCGGCTGTCCGCGCTGGCCGATGCCGCGGGCGCGAATAGCGCGGGCTCGCACCTTGAAGCGGGGGCCCCCTGGAGCAAGCCGCGCGAGATCTGGTATTTGCTCAACGTTCCGCGCACGCTGAGTCGCGGTCGGCCCTGCCTCTCTCTACGACAATGCGTTTTCAAAAAAGATGGCACACGGGGAAAACTGAAAACGGCTACCCTGATGCCGACGGAGGCGACAACGTTGCCCCTCGCCGAAGATCGGGAGCTGTTGCAGTTGCTCGCGATCGATCAGCTCGACCCGAACGGCTTCATGTACGGGGCGACGTACAATTCGAACTACATCAGGTTCTGCGACTTTGCCGTTGCCCCGGCCCTGTTTGAGACCCTGCTGCCGCGCTTGTGCGCGAGTCGCCGCTTTGGCTGGCTGCCCGACGAGAACTCAGTTGCGGAGTCGGTTCAGCTCTTGGCCTGGGATGATGGGCCGGCGTGGAAGCTGAAGTTGGGCATCGCCAAGACGGCGGACGAGAAACAGTGGGCCCTCAGCGGCCAATTAGTGCGCCGCGAGCAGGTCGAGGAACTATCGCGGCCCTTGGCGCTAATTAAGATGGGTCTCGTAATTTTCCCGGATCGGATTGCCCGTTTTGATCCGGCCGGCCACTTCCCATGGATCGTTTCGCTGCGCGAGCAGAATCCGCTGCTCATCCCGGTCAAAGAGCAAGATCAGTTTGTCGAACAGCTCCTGCAACTCCCCCGTCCTCCGGAACTCGAATTGCCGCCCGACCTGCGCTGGCAGGAAGAGCGGCCGACGCCGGTTCCGCGATTGCGCGTCTCCAAGTCAAAAGATTGGGGAAATCGATTGGAATGCGCCTTGGCTTTTCAATACGGCGAACGGTCGGTAGCGAGCGACGACCCTGGCAACGGTTGGTTCGATCGCAAGGCGCGTCAAGCGGTGTACCGCGATCGGGCCGCGGAAAGGGCTGCTGAGCATCGGCTCCTTGCCGCCGGTGCACGCTCAGAGATCAGTTACTTCGGCCATCGACGGCTCTGGTCGGTGGCGCCGGAAAAGCTGCCGCGGTTTGTCACTGACCTGACGGACGCCGGCTGGCAGATCGAGGCCGAAGGCTCGATCATTCGCCCGGCCGGCAAATTCTCGATGAGCGTGACCAGCGGCATCGATTGGTTCGACCTGGAGGGTGGCTGTGATTTCGGCGGGATCCATGCCGGCTTGCCCCAGCTCTTGGCTGCGCTGCGACGCGGCGAGCAGTTCGTGCGCCTCGACGACGGCTCACAGGGACTGCTACCCCTCGATTGGCTCAAACGCTACGCGGGCTGGGCCGAGTTGGGCCAGGCGGACGGAGATCGAATTCGGTTCCTGCCCACGCAAGCGGCGTTCGTCGACGCCCTGCTGGCGGCCCAAGAACCCCAGACTGTCCGCATCGACCAGGAGTTCGCCCGCCTGCGAGAAAAACTGCGTACCTTCGAGGGGATTGTCCCCGCGCGGGAAGGGTCGACCTTTGTTGGCCAACTGCGACCCTATCAGCGCGAGGGGCTCGGGTGGCTGCACTTTCTCGACGAATTCGGCTTCGGCGGGTGTCTGGCCGACGACATGGGGCTGGGCAAAACCGTTCAGATGCTGGCCCTTCTGGATCAACACCGGCAGGCACTGCGCGACGCCGTCACCGGTGAACTCCAAGATGGGGCCGCCGCCGCGCCGCGTCCGTCGCTGGTCGTCGTGCCGCGGAGCCTGGTTTTCAACTGGATCGAGGAAGCCCGGCGCTTCACGCCGAATCTCCGCGTGCTTAACTACACCGGGCTCGACCGGCTACAGGCGCTCGAGCAGATCGACGACTCAGACCTGGTCGTGACCACCTATGGCACTCTGCGGCGCGACATCGCCCGGCTGCGAACCTGCAAATTCGACTACGCGATTCTCGACGAGGCTCAGGCCATCAAGAACGCCTCATCGCAGTCGGCCAAAGCGTGCCGGCTGATCGGCGCGCGGCGTCGCCTGGCGATGACCGGCACACCGGTCGAAAACCACCTCGGCGAACTCTGGTCGCTGTTCGACTTTCTCAATCCCGGGATGCTGGGGCGTCGCGAGGGCCTGGCCGCGCTGATCTCGCCTGGTCGGCGGAACAGTTCGCGAGCAAGCCAGGCCGGCGACGATCAGCCATCGGCCGACCTGACGGCTTTGCGTCGCGCGCTGCGCCCCTTTCTTCTGCGCCGCACGAAAGATCAGGTCCTCGCCGACCTGCCCGCCAAGACGGAGCAGACGTTGTACTGCGAGTTGCAAAAAGAGGAGCGAGTCTTATACGACGAATTGCGGGAGCACTATCGAGCGACGCTCATCAACCGGGTCGCCCGGTTCGGCCTGCAGAAATCAAAAATCCATGTCTTGGAAGCGCTCTTGCGCCTGCGTCAGGCTGCGTGCCATCCCGGCTTGCTCGACAAGAAAAAAATCGACGCCGGCAGCGCGAAGTTAGAAACCCTCCTCGCCCAACTGGCGGAAGTGATCGACGAGGGACACAAAGCGCTCGTTTTCTCGCAATTCACGAGCTTGCTGGCCATCGTGCGGGCACAGTTGGACCGGCAGTTGGTCACCTACGAATACCTCGACGGCCGCACGGTCAAGCGGCAAGCGAAAGTCGAACGCTTCCAGTCCGATCCCGATTGCAGGCTGTTTCTCATCAGCCTGAAGGCAGGAGGCCAGGGGCTCAACCTGACGGCTGCCGACTACGTTTTCATCCTCGATCCGTGGTGGAACCCGGCCGTCGAGGCCCAGGCGGTCGACCGGGCGCACCGCATCGGCCAATGCCGCCACGTCTTCGCCTACCGGCTGATCGCCCGCGAGACAGTCGAGGAAAAGATCCTCAAGCTCCAAGAGCAGAAGCGCAGCCTCGCCGACGCCATCATCACGGCCGACAACAGCATCATGCGGAGCCTGACGGCGGAAGATTTGCAGTTGCTGCTGAGTTGAGGGCGCTCATTCAGCCGCCTTGAGCACGACGCAATCCAGTCCCCACATGTAGCGCAGGCCGTCGGATTTTGGATTCGTGCCGACGACCTCGATACGAAGCGTGGCGGTCCCTTTTTTGAGCTCGACGGCGCCCAGGTCGATTGGCCCGGTAGGGACGACGTCGCGATGGAAGCAGTCGATCTTCGGCCCAAGCGGTTTGCCGTCGACGTAAAACCGCACGACGCCGTAGTCTCGCGCTTTCGTGAGATAAACGATCACCTTCTGCCGGCCCTCCGTGGCCACCGGCAGTTCAAGATCCACCCATTCGCCGGCTTTGCCCGGCCGGCCCCAGAGGTGGCTGGCGCCGCTCCAATTGCCGTCAAAGGCCGTCATGTCCTGAGGGTCGAGGTCGAAGTCGCTGCTCTTGCCGACGATTTTGAGCTTCTCACCTTCGAGCGCGCCCTTGATGCGATACGACTGGGCCGCCGGCGGCGCGGGGGGCAGCGAGTGCAACACGCGGGCTTCGGGTTCGCGAAAATCGTCCGTGGCCCCCGGCCGCGCATACCAGTAGCTCGTGGCCGCGTAGGGGACGTCGATGTTCGGCGTCCAGTGCCAGAACTCCATATCGAAGCGGAACGAATTTTCGAACGGAATATTGTCCAGGATGTGAAAGCGGTTGACGCTGGTGCGGCCGCGGTTGCCCGGGCCGTCGCAGCGCGTCTGGTTGTGGTAGGCGTGCTGGAACGGCTTGGGGTCGCTCCAAGCGTAGCCGTAATAATCCTCGCTGCCTGTGCCGAACCAGCTCGGGAACGACTCGCCGTCGACGTAGATCTTTTCGTCTCCCTCCCCCCACCAGGCCCGCACCGGATTGACGAGGCTGAGCATGTCGCCGACGAAGACCCCTTTGCCCTTGACGTCGCAGTACGTCCAGTCGCGGAAGGGTCGCGTGTGGAGCGTCTCGGTCCGCCACTTGGCGTGAAAATGCATCGAGCGGTCGGTCCATTCGTAGGGATCGAACGTAGCGTTGAGCGTAACCTCGACCGCCTCTTTCCCGAAATTTTGGAGCTCGAATAACGCGGAGTCTTTAAACGGCATGCTCCACCAGGCGCGCATTTGCTTTGGGGCGCTAGCGCCCCCCACCTCGACGGGGAGCGAAGAATAGGGCTCGAACCCAGGACTCGAGGCAAAGAACTCGCCGAGCGGGCACCAGATCTGCGGCCGCGCGGCCTCGTCGAACGTCGCCACCAGCACGACGCTGTGCCAGGGCGCGTCGTTGCCTGCCCGGATATGCGCCGCTAGTGATCTCAGTACCTGCGGCCCCTTCCATCGAAAATGGGCTTTCTGGCCTGGTCCCAGCTTGGCAAACCAGCTGCTCGTGGAGCCGTTTGTCGCGGACGCGCGACGCTGGACCGGCAGATGCAGACCCTCAACGACGTCCTGTACTTGACGCGAGTACCGAGCAAGAGATTCCAGGCTGAACGTCTCCACCTCGGTCCCAGTCGGATACGTCCGATAATCGACGTGATAGTAGATGCCGGGCCGGTCGATCGTGATCTTGCAGTGCCGCGCGTAGGCGATGGGGAAATAGAGGTTGTAGCCGCGCGAGCGTTCGCACGCGATCGGATCGGGGAAGGGGACAGTCTCCTTGCCGTCGATCGTCGTCTTCCATTTGCCGCCGAGCAGCTCGACTAAGGACGCCTCGATCACCGGCGTCTGGGCGCCGTCGAGATAGATGTGAATCTTGCCCGCATCTTTCGGGTTGGCCGACCAGATCCGGACGACGCAACCCGGACCGTCCATATCGGCCAGCACGTGGCCCTGCGGATCCATGGTGATCGCCGAGCGGGCGATGTAGCCCTGCCGGATTCTCCCGTTCTCCGCGCGGCCGTCGGCTGTCGTGACATACGCCCATACGTAACCGTTCGGTCGCTTGTGCGTCGGGGCGATTCCCACGCGAGTCCCGGCAGCAAAACGGCCGGCCGGGGGCGCGCCTGCCATCGGCGCGGTCTCGAAGTAGGGCGTTTCCTCTTTCAGCACGCCGTCGTAGAGCATGAAGCCGCGGTCCGCGTTGGCAAACCAGCTCTCCAAGCCCGGCCGCTCGCTGGCGCGATCGTAGCTGCTGAACTGCTTCGTGACGTACAGCGGATCGGGATACTCGGCCAGTAGCGACAAATCGGTCATCTGCGGCAGCAGGTTCTCCAACGTGACCTTGTCGGCCGCATGGGCCGAGGAAATCCAAAGCCCCAAAAACAAGGTCGCAAACGGCAGACGAATGGTGCGCTTCATCGTCGTTTCTCTCGCGTGGTGAATCGGCGTGCGCAGGCTGACACAATGGGTCGATTGTAAGCTCCGCCGGCGCGAATTTCGTCGCTTGTCCGGGTCCGGTGCGATACGCTGGACGGCATCCAAGCACCAATTCTGTTGTGGCACAGTCTCGGAACAGTCCGGAAATCGCGGAACTCGATCGGAGAGGTAGGCCATGAGAGACCTTGTTGTGCACGCGACTCATCATCCCGGTGAACTGGCGCGGATCGCGAACGCCCTGTCGCTCAAGGGCGTCAACATCAAGTCGGTGGCGGCTCTGGCCATCGGCAATCAAGGGATGGTGCGGATCATTCCCGATGACATCGAAGCGGCGCGCAGCGCGCTCACCGACGCCAACATCCGCTTCGAGGAAAAGGAGCTCGTTACGGTCCTGTTGGAGAACAAGGCGGGCGAGCTGACGGGAATAGCGGCGAAGCTGGCAGACGCCGGGCTCAACTTGGACGCGGCCTACGTCGTCGGGCTGGGGGGCGACATGGTCGAGTTGGCGCTGGTCGTCAACGACGTCAAAAAAGCCAAGAAGCTGCTCGAATAAGGGCTCTGGATTTAGGAAAAACGCGGCAAGAATGCAGTTGACTTACTTAACATCGTTCAGTAAGATAATCCCGTTTGGCAGGACTTTTGGCAACCGCGGAGTTGTCGCCGATGGGATCAACCGAGCGACGCGAGCGCGAGCGAATCGGGCTCAAGCAGCTCATCCTCGACACCGCACGCGATCTGTTTCTCGAGCACGGCTATGACGCCGTCACGATGCGGCGGATCGCCGACAAAATCGAGTACACGCCGGCGACGATCTACCTGCACTTCAAGGACAAAGAGTCTCTCGTCCGCGAACTGATCGATGCCGACTTCCGCAAGTTCGCCGAACAGTTCGCCGCGCTCACTCAGATCGAAGATCCGATCAAACGAATCGAGGCGGCCGCTCAGGCTTACACGCGCTTTGCGCTGACGTACCCGAACCACTATCGGCTGATGTTCATGTCGCAGACGTTCGGTTCCGATCCGCAGGACAATCCGGATCACGGGATTCCCGAGCGCGACGCTTACGCCTTCTTGCGCTGGACCGTTCAGCAGGCCATCGAGTCGGGACGCTTTCGCCCCGAGTTCTGCGACGTCGATCTGGCCAGCCAGGTGATCTGGGCCGGCATCCACGGCGTCGTCTCGCTGGAGATCACGATCGGAGGGCACTGCTGGGTCGATTGGCGTCCGATCGAAGAACGCGTCGCGCTGATGCAACGGATCGTGCTCTCGGGGATGTTGCGCGAGGAGCTGGTCGAATCGCAAGCCGCCGAACGGTGAAACGGTGGTCGATCTCGCCTTCAAAACCTTGTGGTACGACAAGACCCGCTTCGGGATCACCGTGGCGGGGGTCGCGTTCGCCGTCACGCTCGTGCTGGTGCAGGTCGGCCTGTTTTTCGGGCTCCTCGATAACGCCACCGTGACGATCGACCATATGCCGGCCGATCTCTGGATCACTCCGCACAACACGCCCAACATCGATTTTGCGCAGACGTTTGCCGAGACCAACGTGTATCGCGTCCGCTCGGTCCCTGGAGTTGCGCGAGCCGACAATCTCATCGTCGCCTTCATCCCCATGAATCTGCCCAACGGAGCCAAGGAAAGCACGCTCTGCTACGCGATGGAGGACTTCAAGCGCTGGGGCTTTCCCTGGCACGTCGTCGACGGGAACCTCGGCCAACTGACCGAAGGACCTTACTTGATGATGGACGAGTCGTCGCGGCGACGCTTCGGGCCCTTCGAGACGGGCCAATACCGCGAAATGCTCGGGCAGCGGTTCAAAATCATCGGCAAAACGCGCGAGGCCCGCTCGTTCACCACGACGCCCATCTGCTTCGTCGACACCAAATGGGTGCAGCAGATCGTCGTCGAGCAACGCAACAAGGCTTCATATATCGTCGCCAGACTCGCGCCGGAGGCCGACGTTGGGGCAGTGAAAGCCGAGATCCGCCGCCGGCTGCCGTTCAACGACGTTTACACGAAAGAGGAATGGTCGCAGCGCTCGCGGAACTACTGGATCACGAGCACAGGGCTCGGGCTGAATATTTCGGTGACGGTCGTGCTGGGAATCCTGGTCGGAATCGTCGTCGTCGCGCAGACCCTCTACGCCTCGACGATGGAACACCTCAAGGAATACGGCACGGTCAAAGCGATCGGCGGCAGCAACTGGAACATCTATCAGATTCTGTTTCGACAAGCGGGGATTGCGGCCGTCGTGGGCTTCGTGCTCGCGCTGGGGCCTTCGTTCGCGATGGGGCCGATCATGGGCCGGCTCGATCTGAAGCTGATCATCTCGCCCGTGCTTCTGGGGATCGTCTTCGCAGGGACGCTCGCGTTTTGCCTGGCCTCGGCCGCGTTCAGTTTTCGCAAGGTGGCGGGAATCGATCCGGCAATCGTCTTTCGAGGATGAGATGCCCGCACTCGAAGCCAAAAGCATCACGAAGACTTTTCACGAGGGCCGGGTGGTCGTCCCCGTCCTGCGCGGGATTTCGCTCTCGCTTGAACGCGGCGAGATCGTGGCGCTGATGGGCCCCTCCGGCTCCGGCAAGACGACGCTGCTTTCGATTCTGGGCTGCATCCTGACGCCGAGTTCGGGCCGCGTGGTGATCGACGGCACTGAGGTCGACTACGAGCGCCCGGGCCGCCTGCCCGAGGTTCGCAAGCGATCGGTTGGCTTCATTTTCCAGCAATACAATCTGTTCCCCGCGCTCACGGCTCGCGACAACGTGGCCTACGCGCTCAATCTCAAAGGGATCGTCGGCCGCGAGGCGTATCGAAAAGCGGACGAGCTGTTGGAGATCGTCGGAATGACCGATCGGTCGCGTTTTCATCCGCGCGATCTCTCAGGGGGACAGAAACAGCGGATTGCCGTGGCTCGCGCGCTGGCGGGGCGGCCGCGCGTGCTCTTGGCGGATGAGCCGACGGCTAACCTCGATTCCGAGATGGGGAGCCTGATCCTGGATCTGTTCGAGCGGCTTGCCCGCGAGCAGGATTGCGCGATTTTGATCGTGACTCACGACCCCAGCGTCCGCGCGTGCTGCAGCCGCGTGCTGCATATCCGCGACGGGTCGCTTGCGACGGTCGACCACGAGGAGTTGGCCTTCGCGCACGGAGCCTGAACGCGCCGCGAAAGAAAAAGGGGACCCGAACATGCGAAGACTCTTGCTCCCTCTGGCCACGGTGCTGTTGGCGGCCGGAGCCGCGGGCTGGTCGTACTGTCACGGCTTTCCGCCGGGAAATACGCTGTCGGGGCAAAATGTCGGCGGGGGAGGGAATCCCGAAAGTGCGCCGGCGCGATCGTCGCCCCGATGCGTCTACGGCGAAGGGCGGGTGGCAGCCTACCCGGGATACGACGTCGTCGTGTCGGCCGAGATGGAAGGGCGTCTCGTGAAAATGCTGATTCAGGAAAAAGATCACGTGACGAAAGGGCAGCTTCTCGCCGAACTCTCCTCCGACGAATATGCCGCCGCCGTGGCGGAGGCCAAAGCGCATCGGGTCGAGTCGGCCGAAGAGGCAAATTACCTTGCGCTCGATCGGGACCGGATCGAGAAGCTCTGGAAGCTGCACTCGGCGTCCAAAGAACTTTACGACCGCACGATGCGCGACCTGGCGATGGCGACCGCGCGACGCGACTCGTTCGCGGCAAGCGCCCGGCGCAATGCGGCGATCCTCGCCAAGACACGGATCCTCGCGCCGATCGACGGCGTCGTGGTCTCCCGCGACGCCGACGCGGGCGAAATGGTGCTGCGCGAAGGAACGATCTGCCGGATCGTCGATTTGTCGCGCGTCCGCGTGGAGGCCGAGATCGACGAATTCGACGCTTTGCGCGTGCCGGTCGGAGCGCACGTGCGGATTTCGGCGGCCGGCAACCCCGGCCGAGACTGGCCGGGAACCGTCGAGGAAGTTCCCGACGCCATCAGCCAGCGCCGGCTCAAGCCACAGGATCCCTCTCGCCCGACGGACGCCAACATTCTGATGGCGAAAATCAAGTTTGACGGCCCGACGCCGCTCAAGCTCGGGCAACGCGTGGAACTGGAAGTGCAGCTGTCTCCCGACGAGCTACGGGAGCGCTCGACTCAATAGCGCCGGCGCGCGGGCCGGGCATCATGCGCGGCTCTTTATCCGGCGGGCTGGACAGCCGGCGCCGAGCGCGATATCCAACACGAAGCGGCGTCGAAGCGGTCCGGGCCGGACACGCCGACTTCGACCAAAGGACCACTCGTGTTGAAGCTCGCTCTCCACACCTATCTGGTTCGCGCGATCTGCGGCGCGGTGATGGCGCTGACCCTCTTGACCGGCACGACGTCGATCAAGGAGGAGCGACCGGTCTATTCGCGGCCCAATATCGTGATGATCGTGGCCGACGACCTGGGCTTTTCCGACCTGGGCTGCTACGGCTCGGAAGTCAACACAATGGAGTTGAATCGCCTGGCCGCCAACGGCCTGCGGTTCACGCAGTTTTATAACTGCGCCCGCTGCTGCCCGACCCGGGCCTCGATTCTGACGGGCCTCTATCCGCACGAGGCGGGCGTCGGCCACATGCTCGAAGCGTGGCACCCGCCCGGTTACACGACTGGCCTCAACGAGGAGTGTGCCACGATTGCCGAATTGCTCCGCGCCGGCGGGTACCGCACGTATCACGTCGGTAAATGGCACGTCGGCGGCCTCGACAAGAAAGACCAGCGCAATCATCCGATCAATCGCGGTTTCGATCATGCGAAGGGGACGGGAGGCGGCGGGAACTATTTCAAGCTCTATCCGCTCTACGACGACCTCAATTGGATCCAGCCGTGGCCCGGCTTCTACGCCACCGACGTCTTCGCCGACTGGGGCGTCGAAACGATCCGCCGGCACCAGCGGGAAAGCGCCGGGCGGCCATTCTTTCTGCATTTGTGTTTCACGGCTCCGCACTTTCCGCTGCAGGCCCATCCGGTCGACATCGCCCGGCATCGCGGCAGCTACAAGATTGGCTGGGACGAACTGCGCCAGCAGCGGTTTGCCCGGCAGAAATCGCTCGCAGTGGTTGATCCCAACTGGAATCTTTCGCCCCGCGATCCCGTCGCGCGCGCCTGGAGCGAAACTCCGCAGGTCGATCGCGACGAATGGGACCTCCGCATGTCGGTCTATGCCGGCATGATCGAATGCCTGGACCGCGGAATTGCGCGGGTGCTCGATGAGCTGCGGCAGGAGGGACTCACCGAGAACACGGTCGTCATCTTCTTTTCGGACAATGGCGCGAGCGCCGAGGCCCTCAGTTCCTATCCCGATCCGACGCGCGGCCATCAGCCGGGGAGCATCACCGGCACGGCCGAGTCGCATCGCTGTCTGGAAGTCGGCTGGGCCAACGCCGCCAATACGCCGTTTCGCGAGCACAAAATGTGGGTGCACGAAGGGGGAATCTCGACTCCGCTCATCATCTCGTGGCCCGGCATGATGAAGCATCCCGGGTCGTGGACCACCCAGGTCGGACATGTCGTTGACCTGATGCCCACTTGCCTGGAGCTGGCGCACGTCGACTATCCGAAAGATTTCCAGGGCCGCACGCTCAAGCCTCTGGAAGGACGAAGCCTCGTCCCCGTGCTCGAAGGCCGCACTCTCGGTCCGCGGACGCTCGCCTGGGAGCACGAGGGCAACCGGGCGATTCGCGACGGTGACCTGAAGCTCGTGGCGCAGTTCCGCCGGCCGTGGCAGCTCTACGACCTCAAGGCCGACCGGCCCGAAACACACGACCTGGCCGCCGAGCGGCCGGAGGACGTGAAACGCCTGACCACAATGTGGCAAAAGTGGGCCGATCGCGTCGGCGTCGTCGACAACGAGACGCTTCCCGACGCGAAGTACCGCCCCACGCGGCAATACCGCAAGAAGTCCGAGCCCGTGCCCGACGCCGATTAACGCGCGCTCGCGCCACTCGGCCCGGCGAGCGTCGGGTGTAAGCCCGACGGTGCTTAATTCTTGTCCTACGGTGGTACCGACTGACGAGCCCGGCACAAAGCAAAGAGAAGCACCGGCCAGCTAACGCTGGCCGCTCGCCTGAGCGAGATAGCAAGTGTCGATACTACGCCGCGACCACCGGCAGCACGTAGGGCCCCTTCGGCACGACCGCAATCCGGGCATTCGGGCCATATTCGGCCAGCGCGTCGGCGACTGCTTGCTCGACGCTGGGGACGGCATCGACGAACAGGCTCTTCATCACATCGGGAGAGAGCCCGCGCGTGACGAAGCGCGGTCGGGCTTTCCGGCAGACGTGCCCGAGTTTTTCGAGCTGCCACTGGTCGAGCACGAAATAGTCTTTCCCCAGGATGCGACGCATAAAGGTTTCGAGGTCCGCGTTTTCCTGGAACAGTCGGCGAAACTCGGGACTGCCAATCCCGTCGTTGAGGGCGGCGGCAATCACAATCGTGCCCCCTTGTTTGACGATCGGCAGCACGCCGGTGAGCCCCTTGATCGCCTGGTAAAAGGTCGTGTCCAGCGGGTAGCCGGCGCTCGACGTAACCACAACGTCGCACGGCTCGGGAATGGCTGCCTTGCAGATCGATTCGACGAACTCGACGCCTTTGGCGAAGGCTGCTTCCATGTCGCCGGCGACGAGCGACGTCACGCGTCGGTCCTTGTCCAGCGACACGTTGACGATGAAGTCGCAGCCGGCCATCCGGGCGATCCGCGTGTTCTCCTCGTGCACCGGGTTCCCGACCAGAATGCCGCAGTCCGCGCGGGGATGTTCGAGAAACGCGGGGCCGTGCCAGCACTGCACGGTCTCGAGGGCCGCGATTCCAGGGCAGATCAACTTTCGCCCGCCGGAGTAGCCGGCCATCAAGTGCGGCTCGATCAGCCCGGTAGCGATCTTGAGGTCGGCCTCGAGATAGCGGCGATCGATCCAGACCGGGACGCCGCGCGGCGAAGTACCCAGATTTGCGTGCTCCACCAGGTTTCGGCCGTCGTGGTTTTCGACGCGATAGTTGGCGGCAATTTCCGAGCCGACCAGTTCGACCAGCTCCTCCCCCAGGTTTGGCCGGTGAAGGCCGGTCGCGATCAGGATCAGAATTCTGTCGCGCGGGATTCCGGCAG
>DASPSM010000258.1:0-6243 GCA_035623955.1 Planctomycetaceae bacterium | reverse complement strand
CGGCGCGGTGAGGGCCGCGACGGTGGCAAGGGCGGCGTCCTCAATGTGAATCCACGACCACACACCTTGGCCGTCGCCGATGATTGGCATCTTTCGCTGACGAGCGCGCTCTCCACAAGCGCCGTCGAAGGAATACCACGTACCCGGGCCGTAGAAGAATCCGTAGCGCAGCGAGACGCCCCCCATCGCTCCTGAATTCAAAACCCTCGATTCGAGCTCGGCATACGTGCGGGCGCCCGCCGCGACGCTTGGGCTCGCATCGACCGTCAGGCCTTCCGATTCGTCGGCCAGTCCGCTGCCCGGCCGGAGAAAAAACCCGCTCGATTGCTGGATGTATCGCCGGACTCCCGCAGCCTGAGCGGCCCGATACAGATTGCCGCCTCCTTCCACTCGCAACCGCCGATCACCCGGGGCAGCCGCCGCCATTTGCGAAGGATCCTTGGGCAGCGAAGTCAGCTCATCGATCACGACTTCCGCTTGCGATTCGCGCAGCTCGCACTCGACGCCCCGTGCGTCGAAGGCATCGACATCCGCGACAGCGGCCCCGAGGGCCATCAGACTTCGCGTCCCGGCTTCCGAGTGCGTCATGCCGATGACGTCGTGTCCCTGGCGGACAAGTTCGGCAATCAGCGGCCGGCCGACCGCGCCGCTGCCACCGGCGACGAAGATCCTCATGGGGCCGCCCTCCGGAGGAAGTTAGCGACTCGCGCTCGCAGGCTCGCAATATTTCAGAGCCAACAGTGCGTAAGCCGTGCCGAGGTTGGGGTCGCCCTCCAGCCAGCGCTCTTTCGGGTTGAGCCAGCTTCCGTTTGGCTGCTGCAGCTTGAATAACTCGTCGGCGAGGTCTTTGCGCCAATCGTGTTTTTGGCCGGCGGCGTCTTCGAACTGGTCGAGCTTGAGCACCGACAGGGTCCTGGCGAACGTGTCGAAGTAGTAGTAAAGCCCCTGTTGCCCCATTCCCGGATTCTCCTCGACCGTGTAGTGATTGCGGATCCATTCCGAGGCCGCCTTCACCCGCGGGTCTTTGGCGGTGAGACCCGCGTAAATCATGCTCTTGAGTCCCGCGTAAGTCATCGAGCCGTACGAGCGCAGTCCGCCGTTGGCCGTTTTGCCGGCTGGCGAGGCCCCTCCTCCGGCGGCCGTGTAGATGAATCCGCCGTCGTTCACCTTGGCGGCCAGCGGCGTCTGGTTGTATTGCGACTCGAGGTTCTGGCAGCGAGAGACAAAGATCAGTGCCTTTTGGATGTTGGGGTCGTCGTCCTTGGCGCCGAGCGACTTCAGGGCATCGACCAGGAACTGAGTGTTCGAGAGGTCGGGGCGCTTCTTCGACGGACCGTAATCGGCCCCGCCGTAACGCACGTCAGACTTGTCGATTCCCTCTTCCTCGTCCCATTGCAGGCCGCGGAGGAACTTGTCGGCGCGGGCGAGGACTTGGTCGTACCGACCGTCGACGTCAGCCTCCTTGAGCGCTTGCACGGCCACGCAGGTCTCGTAGTTCTTGTGCGACGTGCTCGGCTGATAAATGCCGCCGTCTTTCTGGACGTACTTTTCGAGCGCCTTGAGCCCTTTCGCGACGGTCGGATCGCTCACGGGGACGCCGCTTCGCAAGAGGGCCGTCACGGCAAGCGACGTGACGCCTGTCGACGTGTTCGAGGTCCAGGTACCGTCGTCGGCCTGACTGGTCTTAAGGAACTCGACGCCCCGCTTCCGGACCTCGGCGAATTTTTGGCCATCCGGGCCGAATTTTTGGTCAGCGGACCGGGCCGGCTGGACGACGATGGCGATCAAACACAGAGCACTAGCGAAGCTCGTCAGGCGGCTCATCCTCATCGGTTCAGTCCTTCGGCTCGGCAGGGTTGCTTAGGAAACGCTCTGGCTGCCTGGGCGAGAGCAGCAGTTTCTATTCCAAGTATAGGCGGGCAGCCGATCCGGTCGACCCACTCTCAGTGCGTGCGAGAGGGAGCACTCGTCCATTCCAGCTCGCCGGTTTGGGCGGCGTCGTAGCCCGGCAGGTCGCCGAGCAGTCGGCGATAGTCCGCACTCCGCACGACGCGAACGAGCGCCTGGATCCGCGGATCGTCCTGGAGATCTTTCGCAAAGACCAGATCGTAATCTTCCAGCCGCACGGAGAGAAAATTGAGTCCGGCCTCTTCGCTGGCGAGGCGCAGGCAAACGCCCGCGTCAGCCCAGCCGCTGCGAAGCGCCTCGGCCACGCCGCGATGGTCGCGGGCAACGCGGCTGGGGCTGCGGCGCGACCCAAGCAACTGCTTTTGACACTGTTCGGCCCCGGAGCCGGGCTCGCGGCCCACCCATTGGATCCGCTGCCGCAGCAAGTCTCGCAAAGTCGATCTCTGGTGTTGACTGCGGAAGGCGATCCCTTCTTCCCAGCGGGCTATTCGCAGCAAGCCGGCAGGCTTGCGAAGCTCGCGCGCCACGACGGTTGCGTTGCCGGAACGTCCGCCGGCGCCGCACAGATGAATGCCGGCTGCGTGGACCCGGCCTTCGGCAAGCAGCTTAAGCGCCGCGGAACTGCACCGTCCGAGCACGATCATCCGCATCCCGGCGGCCCGCGCGAATTGCGAGGCGAGCAGGCCGGCTGCCGGGTCACAGCAGGCCACCACGAGCGTCCGCGAGGGCGAGTCGTTTGCCAGGCAGCGGTCCGTCCCCTCGGCGAAGACGCCGTCATGCGCGTATTCTGTCCTCACTGGCTCTTCGATCGGATACGAGAGAATCCGCCCGTCGACCTCGGCCCGCCAATAGCGGACCTTGGACCCGCGCGGTTCCCAGGCCCATTCCGGCGACCGCACGGAACCTCGGGAACCGAACAGCTCCTCGACCGAACAGCCGAAACAGCCAGCCAGCGCCAGGGCCGCGGTGACCGAGGGGGTCAAGCGATCGATCTCGATCGCGCTCACGGCCGCCCGCGAGATGCCTGCGCGGCGGGCCAGCTCGATCTGCGACCAGCCGCGACGCACGCGCTCGTTGCGGACGCGTCGTCCCGGCCGCTCTTGGCGGAGGTCCGAGTTCGAAGGAGGCATCGATTCAGGCACGATTCTGCCACTATAATGACACGATTTTGTCCGCGAAAGCCGAATCGGGACGGCCCACTCATGCGGCTCGCAAAGTCGACATCGCACGATATTAACATCGCTTAATTAACATGGCTTAACGCGCGTCGTTGAAGCCTTCGACGCAGCCTGCTACAGATGACGAAGCTGGGGACCCCCAATGACTCATTTCTTAGTAGGGCGACTGCCATGTTTGATTTGAACCGGCGTCATTTCCTGCAGTCAGCGTCCTTGTTGGCCGGCTGGAGCTACGCGGGCACGCTCTTGGGCGGCCCGAGCGACGCCAAACCGACCTTCGCATCTCACCCCACGTTCGAGCCGACGGCCCTGTTTTTAACCTGGCAGCACGACCCCACGACCACAATGACCGTGCAGTGGATCGGAGACAACGAGAAAGACGGCCTGTCGCGTCCGATCTGGTACGCCAAGGAGCGCTCCGACGCGTGGAAGAGCGTGCCGAGCAAATCGAAGCCCTTTCCGCTCACCAATCGCTGGATCTTCCGCACCGAACTGACGGGACTCGAGCCGGACACCGACTATCGCTTTCGCGTCGGGCTCGACTCGGCCGAGCAACGGTTCCACACCATGCCGGCCAAGGCGACCAACACGATCCACTTCGTCTCGGGAGGAGACAGCGGCATCGGCAAGCACGCCATCAACAACAACCACGTCGCGGCCGCCCAAGCGCCGCAGTTTGTGGTGATTGGCGGCGATCTGGCTTACGAGAACGGAACGTCTGCCCCCACTTTTTTGCAATTCCTCAAGAACTACGCCCGCGACCTGAAGGACGACAAGGGCCGATTGATCCCCATGCTGGCCTTGGTCGGCAATCACGAAGTCGATGGCGGCTACGCCAAGACGCGGAAAGAGGCCCCTTTCTTTTACGCGATGTTCGACGGGCTGTTCACCGATACGGGGTACGCCAAACTCGACTTCGGCGACTACATGTCGTTCATCTTTTTGGACACCGGCCATACCACGCCGGTGAAAGGGGCGCAATCCGATTGGCTGGCGGCCACGCTCAAAGAGCGGGAGGAATGCCCGACCGTGTTCGTCTTCAATCACGTGCCGGCGTACCCCTCGTTTCGACCGTACGCGTATAACGGCGACGAGGACGGCGGCGTCGGAGCCGACCAGCGGAAGTACTGGTGCCCGCTGTTCGAGCGATACAACGTCGATGCCGTGTTCGAGCATCACGACCACACGTTCAAGCGGACGCATCCGATGCTCGACGGCCGCGTCAACGACAACGGCATCGTCTATCTGGGTGACGGATCGTGGGGCAAGATCCGCCGGCCGAAAACTCCGCAGCAGCGACCGTACTTGGCCGTCTCCGACGAGTCGTACCACATGTCCGTGCACCGCATCGAAGGCAAGGATCGCTTCCATGTCGCGCTCTCGGACACGGGACGCGTCGTCGACGTCTGCATGACGACCAAGCGCAGCCACCGCCGCACGACCTGACGACGGCTGAGCAAGCCGCGTAAGCTGGCGGGTGCTTTTCCTACGAAGAAACGGCAACGTCGAACTTCTGAACGCGAGCGTTCATCGTGTCGGCGACGTAGAGAAATCCGCGACTGTCGATCGCGAGGGCGTGGGGCACGTGAAACTGGCCGGGGTTGACGCCCAGTCCGCCGATAGCGCGTAGATATTTCCCGTCGTTGGCGAACTGCTGCACGCGGCTGTTGGTCGCGCTTACCCAAACGCGATTTTGCCCGTCGACGCAGATCCCAATCGGCCCGCCCACCGGCGCGGGCTTGCCGTTCTTTTGCAACGGCGGCGGCCCAAAGCCACCAGGTTCCGACCCGCCGCTGCCCCAATGGGCGAGGAACTTGCCGTCCGAAGTGAACTTCTGGACGCGTTTGAGGTCGGCATCCGTGGCGTAGACATTGCCCACCGAATCGAAGGCGACGAATTGCGGCCCAGCGAAGCGTCCGCCGGGAGCCTGGTTGCCGCCGAACTGCCCGGGTCCCTTTCCGTGGTTTCCCCACTTGTCGACAAATTTGCCGTCGGTCGTAAACTTCTGCACGCGGCTGTTCCCTTGGTCGGGGACATAAAGGAGGCGGTCGGGTCCGAGCGCGACCGAGCCGGGGAGCTGAAACTCGCCGTCGCCGGTCCCTTTGCGCCCCCAGTCGCGCAGCAATTTGCCGGTGGACGAGTACGCAGCCACTTTGTTGTCGTTCCAATGGCCGACGTAGACATTGCCGTTCGCGTCGACTGCGATTCCTCCGGGATGCGGCTGCACCGCAAACATGCCGAGGAATTTGCCCTCGGGCGTGAATCGCTGGACGCGCCGGTTGCGGAACTCGCAGGTATAGATCTCGTCGTTTTTCCCGACGGCGATCCCGACGTTCGCGCTGAACTCGCCAGCGGCCGTGCCGTTCTTGCCCCATTGTAGAACGAACCGGGGCGGGGGCAATTCTGCGGCGCGCGACTCAAGAGCCAGGAAAACCCCGAAGGCGCCCCAGCCGCTCGTCGCGATAAATTGCCTTCGCGAAACAGCCGAGCCAGATGGCATCACAGATTCCCGCGTCAGGCCAAGAGTCCGCTAACGACCTTGCCGTGGACGTCGGTCAGCCGAAAATCGCGGCCCTGGAAGCGGTACGTCAATCGCTCGTGGTCGATGCCCAGGCAGGCGAGGATCGTCGCGTTCAGATCGTGGACGTGGACCGGGTCCTTCACGATGTTGTAGCTGAAATCGTCGGTCTCGCCGTAAACGATGCCCGGCTTGATGCCGCCGCCTGCCATCCACATGGTGAAGCAGCGCGGATGATGATCGCGGCCATAGTTTTCCCGCGTCAGACCGCCCTGGCAGTAGATCGTCCGCCCGAATTCGCCGCCCCAGACCACCAGGGTGTCGTCCAGAAGCCCGCGCGCTTTGAGGTCCGATATCAGGGCCGCGGAGGCCCTATCCGTATCGCGGCACTGGCCGGCGATCTGGGCGGGAAGGTGCGTGTGCTGGTCCCAGCCGCGGTGGAAAAGCTGGATGAAGCGAACGCCGCGCTCGGCCAGCCGCCGGGCCAGCAGGCAGTTGGCCGCATAGGTACCCGGGCGGCGTGCGTCCGGCCCGTACAGGTCGAACACCCAGGCCGGCTCATCCGAGAGATCGATGAGCTCGGGCACTGAAGTTTGCATGCGGAATGCCATCTCGTACTGGGAGATGCGCGTGAGAATC
>DASPSM010000257.1:0-16681 GCA_035623955.1 Planctomycetaceae bacterium | reverse complement strand
CGTCAATTACGCGATCCACCCCGAAGTTCTCGGCGACCGGGCCGGATTCCTGAGTCCCGATCTGGTCGGCCCGCTGTGCGATAAGCTCGAAGCCGACGCGGGCGGCATGGCCATCTTCATGAACGGCGCGCAAGGCGGCATGATCACGGCCGATAATCGGTTGCTCGATAAGCCGCGCAGCCTGATCGAGGGAGTCTGGAACGACGCGCGCACGTGGGACGAATGCCTGCGGATCGGCCATCTGATGGCGGACGAAGCTCAGCGGATCGTCAAGGACGCCCCCGTTCAGGACAACCCGCAGCTGGTTTGCGACTCGCTTGACGTCGAGTTTCCGATCGAAAATCCGCTCTTGTGGGCCATCACGGTCCGCTCGCCCCTCAAATATCCCCACAACGACGCCAACCACAGCGTCACGTGCCGGATCAACCTCATCAACCTGGGCAATGCGCAGATCGTGACCATTCCAGGCGAGGCTCTGCCGAATATCGGCTTTTATCTCAAGCGCAAAATGCGGGGCGAGCACAACCTGCTCTTTGGACTGACGAACGATGCCTTCGGCTACATCCTGACCAAGGTCGATTTCCACAGTTTCCCGCGGTATGACTATGTTTCGCGGACTTCGCTGGGCGAAATGACCGGCGAGATCCTGATCGACAACGTCCTGAAACTCGTCGCGAAGAATGCTGCCCCCGAACACCTCGCAACGAAGTAACCCGCCGAGGGTGGGTCCGCCGAAAGAAAGACATCCCATGGCACTCGAAAACGGCCAGCAACGAAAGACGGGTCTGATCACCGGTGCAGCGAGCGGTCTGGGTCGCGCGATCGCGTTGCGCTTGGCGCGCGATGGCTGGAACCTTTGCCTGGCCGACGTCAACGACACGGGCAACGAAGAGACGTTGCAACTCGTGCGACAAGCCGGGGGCGATGGCTTCGTCGAGCATCTCGATGTTCGGGAGATCGACGCGTGGCAGGATCTACGCGAACGCCTTCGCGAGCGTTGGCCGCGGCTGGATTTGTTGGTCAACAACGCGGGCGTCGCCGGCTCGGGGCGCGTCGGCGAGTATTCGATCGAGAACTGGCACTGGATCGTCGACGTCAACCTCTGGAACGGCATTAACGGCTGTCACACCTTTGTCGAATGGCTCAAGGCGAACCCGCGGGGCGGGCACATCATCAACACCTGTTCGCTGGCGGCGATCGCCTCGGCCCCCACGATGGCTGCCTATAACGTCACGAAGGCGGGGATGCTCGCTCTGTCCGAAACACTTTACGGCGAGCTGTTGCCGTACAACGTGGGTGTGACGGCGGTCTGCCCGTCCGTTTTCCGCACCAACCTTTTGGATAGGTCCCGTTGGTGTCAGCCGGAGGAGCGCCGGCTCTTCGAGAAGGGCTTTGCCGAAGCGAAGATGACGGCCGAGCACGTCGCCGACGCGGCAATTCGCGCGATGCACCGCAAGCAGCTGTATGTGATGGAGCCCTTTGAGGCGCGATTCAACTGGTACCTCAAGCGGCTGAATCCGACCTGGTTTCTGCGGAAAGTCTCGCGAATGTTCGAGGCCCAGCTGCGGGCATCCGCCGAACCGGCAGCGGCCGCGGCGCCGCCGTCCCGGGAAGTTGTGGCGGCGGGTCAAAAATAGGCAAAACCACCCCGCCTTGAAAGCCGCGGGCGCGCCTGCTATTTTCCGGCTAGTGCTTCGTATCGCGGCGGTTTTCGATGCTTCTCTCCGAAGTAGCCGGCCGCGAGCTCGCTTTTCGATCGTGATCACGCTTTATGAACGCCGATCCGTTGCGCGCCGGCTCTGGCGGCGAAGAAGATTCCTGGGAAACGCTGGCCGAAGACCTGTTCGGAATTGATCTCGGCGCCAAGCCGCCGGCCGACGCCCAGATCTCTTCCGAAGACCTGATGCTCGACGAACCTGCACCAACCGCCGCTCAACCAAAGCCCGCCGAGCCGGTGCCCGCCGAACCGACGCAGCCTGCTGGCGAGCGAAAAGAGCCCGAGCGGTCCGAACGCCAAGGGCCGCGGCGTCGCGATCGCGGGCCAGCTCGACCTCCGCGTCCGGAGCGCGCTGCGCCCCCTCCCCCGGCTGACGACGATTTCGGCGCCGATTTGGATCTCGAAGCTCCCTTTGGTGGCTCGCGCACACCTGAACTGGACTCTTCGTCCGAGGATTTCACAGAGGCCGAAGATGCCGCACAAGGCGAGGAGCCTGCCAAGAGCGAGCCGCATCGCCATCGCCCAGAGCGGGCCCGCGAAGAGCGCCGCGAGCGTTCGCATCGCGAGCCGCACCGGGAGGAACAATCGCGCGAGCAGCCTCCGACAGAAGAATCCGAGGAGGCCGCTGCATCGGGCGGCCCCGAGGAAGGCGACACATATTGGGATCCGCTCAAGAACTGGCAGTGGAGCGAAGAGCGCGAATCGTCGCACCAACGGGAAGAATCGCGCGATCGCGGCGGCCGTCGAGGAGGAGGGGGAAGAGGCGGCCGAGGAGGGCGTGGCGAGCGCGGTCCGGGCCGACGCGAGTCGGGCGGGCGTCGTCGTGAGCGAGGCGAGCGGTCTCGCGGCGGAGAATATCGCTCCGAGGATTCCCCACATGAGTCCCACGGCGAGGAGGGACTTCGTGAAGAACGACCCCCCCATCGCTCTCGCGGCCGATCCGAGGGCGAGCACCGCTCAGAGAGGAGAGATCGGTCGGAGGGCGGACGTCGCTCGGAAGGCCGGCGTGGCGAACGACCGCGATCCGAAGGCCCGAGGCGCGAAGGGCATCCGACTCAGCGCGGGCCAGAGCGGCCGGTCCGTTCAGAACCGCCGCGATCCGCTCCGCCGGCCTCTGACTATCTGGACGATTTCGGTGTCGGATTGATCGACACGGGCAGTCCAGCCGAGCCTGCCGCCCCGGAGCGTCGTGAAGAACACGCCGTCCCCGAACGAGCGCACGGCGGCGACTGGGACGAACCACGCGTTGCCGACGAGCGAGGTTCGGAGGCGGGTTTTGGCGTGGAGGGCGATCGCGAAGAGATCGACGAATTTGAAGATCGTGAGGAAGGCGGAGCAACTGAGACAGAGCGACCTTTTGAAGAAGGCGAGCGTCGGCCTCGTCGACGACGGCGACGACGACGTTCGCGCTCGCGCCGAGAGAGACCCGCTGGACCGATGGATCGGGAGAGGCATGTGAGTGACGAAGGAACGCGCGACGAACTAGAACCCGAGAGGTACAACGAAGAAAGCCCCGATCGCGGGCCCTCCGACGAGGTTGAAGAACTGGCCGAGGAGCCCCATTTCGACGAGGGAGCCCTCGAAGAAGTGGACGAAGCCGCGGCTGAAACAGAATCAGAGGAACCCGAAGGTCCGCGCCGCCGCCGCAGACGTCGGCGTGGGCGAGGAGGGCGCGAGGAACGCGGCCATGGTCGCCCTGCTGCCGCGGGAGCCACGGTGGAATCACAGGGGCCGTCCGAGGAGTCCTTCGACGAGGACCTGGAGGAAGAAGAATCCGGCGACCTCACCGGCGAATCCGAGCTTAGCGCCGAGGACGAGGAAGGAGAGGAAGCCCCGCGGGTCTATCGGAACGTTCCGACTTGGGAAGAGGCGATTTCTTACCTCGTCCACAAGCGACCCTCCGAAGGCCGTTCGCGGGACGACTCTGGTCCGGGTGGCCCGCGCGAGCCTCGTCGCGACGGCGGCGGCCGTCCCCGATAGATGCGCTCATGCAACTTCGCACATGCCGTCTGGTGACGCTGGGCTGTAAGGTCAACCAGTACGAGACGCAGCTCGTCAAGGAGGCCCTCGCGCAGCACGGCTACCGCGAGGCGAATGAGCACGAAACCGCCGACTTGTGCGTGGTCAATACGTGCACCGTCACCGGCACCGGCGACGCGAAATCGCGACAAGTGGTCCGCCAGCTCGCGAGGAATAATCCGGGCACGCGGACGATCGTCATGGGCTGCTACGCGACCCGCGATCCGCAGGCTGTCTCGCGCTTGCCGGGCGTGTTCGAAGTCGTGCGCGACAAACGCGAGCTTCCCGACGTGCTGGGACGCTTGGGCATCGTCGACATGCCCCGAGGCATCGGCCACTTCGACGGCCGCAAGCGGGCCTACGTGAAGGTGCAGGACGGCTGCATCCTCAAGTGCACATATTGCATCATCCCACACGTCCGGCCCGGATTATCGAGCCGCCCGCCCGACGACATCGAAGAGGAAGTCCGGCGGCTGGTCGGCAATGGATACCGGGAGATCGTGCTGTGCGGCATCCACGTCGGACACTACGGCGTCGAATCGACCCGCGGTCGATCGGGGCGACCTCCGTTTCGGCTCTGGCATTTGTTCCGTCGGCTCGACCGCATCCCGGGCAACTGGCGGATGCGGCTGTCGAGCATCGAGGCGGCCGAGCTCAACGACGACTTTATCGCCGCGGCGGCTGACTGCGAGCACCTGTGTCCGCAGTTTCACCCGGCGCTGCAGAGCGGTTCCGATACGGTGTTGCGCCGGATGCGGCGGCGGTATTCGGTCGCCCGCTTCCTCGAAAAGATCGATCAAATGCGCGAGCGGCTCGACCGGCCCGCCTTTACCACCGACATGATCGTGGGCTTTCCGGGGGAGACGGACGCCGACTTCGAGCAGTCGGTCCAGGCGTGCCGTCGCGTTGGCTTCCTGAAAGTGCACGTCTTTCCTTTTAGCGCGCGAGCAGGGACAAAGGCTGCGACTTTCACCGATGCACTCCCCGCGCCGGCCATTCGCGAGAGGGTCATCCGCCTGAGCGCGGTCGAACGCGAGCTGGCCCTCGATTGTTACCGAACGCTCGAAAACAAACCGCTGGAGGTCCTAGTCGAACAGTGCGTGCCGGAACGTCCCGGCTTTGTCCGCGGCACCGACCGGCGGTATACGCCGATTGAGCTGCCGGGAAATGAAAATAACCTCGGGCATTTCGTGTCCGCGGTCGGACGTCGGGCTTCCAGAGAGTGCCTGTTTGCCGAGCGGGCTTCCTAAGTCGAGCTTCGTGCGTTTTTGTCATTCGTCTTCGGGTTTGGAACGTGGGCTACCTGGTTGCCATCGAGGGGATCGACGGATCGGGAAAAGGGACGCAGGCTCAGCGGCTGACTAAGCGGCTGGCCGCTGAAGGGCGGCGGGCGACACTCCTGTCTTTTCCACGATACGACTCGACCTTTTTCGGCCGGGCCGTCGGACAATACCTGAACGGCGCCTTCGGCTCGCTTGAACAGGTCCACCCGTTCTTCTCGGCGCTGCTCTTTGCGGGCGACCGGTTCGAGTCGCGGTCCCTGCTGACCGACGCGCTGGCGACACATGATGTTGTTGTGCTCGATCGCTACGTTGCGTCGAACGTTGCTCATCAGGCCGCCCGGCTCGAAGGAGCCGGCCGTGAGCAGCTGATCAAGTCGATCGAACAACTGGAGTTTGAAATTTACCGGCTGCCGCGGCCCGACCGGGTCGTGTTGCTCGACCTCAGCGTTGCCCGGGCGCGCCAACTGGTCGCCAGCAAACCGGCCCGCTCTTACACGGACCGCGCCGCGGACATTCAAGAGGCGGACGGAGCTTACCTCACGCAGGTCCGCGATTTGTACCTGGACCTTGCCCGTAGCGAGCCGAACTGGACTGTGATTGCCTGCGAGTCGCGGGGATCGTTGCGGTCGATCGACGACATCGCCGAAGAGATGGCTGCGCTCGTCAAACGGAGCGCTCCCTAGCGGGCCAGGGTTCGAAGCGTGGCTACGCCGGGCTCGACGCGGAGACACCGACTTTTTCCACGCGCAGCTTGATGATGCGGCGTTTGTCGGCATCGAGCACGGTCACGCGCAGGTGCTTCCAGGGGACCGTCTCGCGGCGCTTCGGAATCCGGCCGAGCTGGGCGTAAACGAAGCCTCCGATGGTGTCGTAATCCTCGTCGTCCGGCAGGTCGAACGCAAATTGCTCGTCAAGATCATCGATCCGCACCCACGGTTCGACCTCGACCGCGTTCGGACCGACCTGGCGAATCCCCGTGTCGTCGGCAGTATCGTATTCGTCAACAATTTCGCCGACGAATTGTTCGAGCACGTCCTCCATCGTGACCAGTCCGGCCACGCCGCTGTACTCGTCGATCACGATGGCAATGTGGACGCCGCGGCGTTTCATGCTCTCCAGCAACTTGTCGAGGCCAATCGTCTCGGGAACGTAAAAGGGTTCTCGCACCATGTCCTTGAGTGTGAAAGAGAGTTCTCCGTTGTGTGAGACGTGCCGCAAAAGCTCCTTCGCATAAAGGATGCCAATAATGTCATCGGGCGACGCACCGATGACCGGCATGCGCGAGTGCCCGCTCTCAACCATTAGACGACGAGCTTCCTCGAGCGAGGCAGTGGCGGCGATACACTCCATTTCGGTTCGCGGCGTCATGACGGCCCGCACATCCTCTTGCTGGGCCCCGATTACCCGCTCGATCATCCGGCGTGCTTCCGGAGGCAGAATTCCCTCGTGCTGACCGAGCTCGACCACGCTTTCGACCTCGCGCAAGAGCGAGCCGGTCGTAAGACCGGCCGGTTCTTTCAACCCCCAAAGCCGATGCATGAAGGCGTCGATCCGCCGCACGGCCACAACCGAAAACCTCAGGCCGCGGAGCACGAGTTCCAGCGTCGGCCAGCACCGGGCCAGGAATCGTTCCCCGGTAACGCGAGCCAGGCTCCAGGGAAGCACGAAGAGCCCGAATACAAAGATGGCCGCGAGCAAGATCGGCTCGGTGACGACGGCCAGCCAATCTCGAAACCTGTTCAGATGGATCAGATCTCGGGCGAAGTGATCACCGGCGAGTGCTGCCAGAGCCGCCACCGAAAGCAGCGTCAGGATTCGCCACGCGATCAACGCGTCAGTGGAGTGCCGCAGCAGGACGGCGAACCGCTCGGGATACCCCAACCGCCGGCATGCCTCATCCAGACGGCTCCGCGAGAAGCTGCGCAGGGCCTCGCAAGTGAACGACCCGACGAAGGCGATAGCCACCAGGATCGTGACGGCCGCAGCCTGCGCCCAGATCACGATCTCGTTCCGTTCTTCGCGAGCGCGCGACGACCGACTCGACCGCCGCTGTCGATCCCCCGGGCAGTGCCGATCCCAAGGTCTGCGAGAATGGTCCGTTCGCGGCCGCGCATCACGCGGCGCTCCGGGGGAGTTTGATCATCGTAGCCGCACAAGTGCAGCAAACCGTGAATCAGATAGAGCGTCAATTCGTCGCGTCCGCTCCAGCCGAATTGCCCGGCCCTTTCAGCGGCCATTTCCGCGCTCACCAGGACTTCTCCGTCGATGTGGCGACCATGGCCTCGGCGCGCGGCGCCGGCGGTCTTTTCCCGAGCCGCAACGCGCGGCGACTCGAACAAAAAACTCAGCACGTCGGTGTCGTAATCGTGTCGCAAGAACTCGCGGTTGACGCGGCGGACGGTCGCATTGTCGGTCAACGTGACGCTGATCGTGGCGCGCTCGACCCTTTCAGCTTCAAGCACCGCACGCACGATTCTGCGGATTTCATCGCGGGTGACCCGAACAGACCGTTGCTGATTGCTGATCTCTAAGCCGCCGGGTCGGGAATTCGGTCTGCCTTCGCCGCGCGACGCGAGACGGGAGAGTTTCGGGCCCGACGGCGCTCGGCCCGCCGATCGCGGCGCGCGCGGCTTGCCGGTCATGCCGTTCGTTGCTCCGGATACTTGATCCGCGAGTGGTAGATGCCGATCAGCGACTTGACGAGAGATTCCTCGATGGCGTGAATCTCCGAGAGTGTCAGCGAACACTCGTCGAACTGGCCGTCGAGCAGCCGGTTCATGGCAATGTCGTGGACCAGGTTTTCGATCCGCTTGGGGGTCGGATCGCTCAGCGTGCGGCTGGCGCTCTCGACTGCGTCTGCGATCATCAGCACGCCGGCCTCGCGCGTTTGCGGCTTCGGGCCCGGATAGCGGAACGCAGACTCCTCGACCCCCGGACGGTAATCGGGTTGCCGGTCGGCCAGTCGTGTGGCTTCGCGATAGAAATATTCCACGAGCGTGGTGCCGTGATGCTGCTCGATAAAGTCGACCAACGGCCGCGGCAAATTATATTGCGCGGCCAGATCCACGCCGTCTTTCACGTGGCCGATGATGATCAGCGTGCTCATCGCGGGGGCCAGGCTTTGATGCCGACTCGTGCTCCCCTCCGTCATGTTCTCGACGAAGTAGTGCGGCTTGAGCATCTTGCCGATGTCGTGGTAATAGGCCCCCACGCGGACCAGAAGTCCATTGGCCCCGATTTTCTCCGCCGCCGTTTCGCCGATCGTCGCAACCGCGATTGAGTGGTTGTATGTTCCCGGGGCCAATCGTACGAGCTCTCGCAACAGCGGGTGCGAAATATCGCTCATCTCCAGCAGGCTGATATTGGTCACCACGCCGAACGCCTGCTCGATAAACGGCAGGCTTCCCGCGACCAGATAGCCGGCAACCAGACACCAGCCGGCCGTGCGCGCTCCGCGGATGAAAATGCTCTGATCGAACCAGGGACCCGTCATCGGCTCGCCGGCCAAGAGCTCGAACCCCGCGGAGATCAAAAAGCAGGCCGCCGCCGTCTGAAATCCGACTTTCACCAGGCGCGAGCGCGAAGCGATGCGGCCCAGCGGCGCGACGGCGATGACGGATACCGCAATCAGCAGCACCAGCTGGCCCACGCTACCCGTCGTCGAGGGAGTCAGCACGAGTGCCAGCGAGACGGCCGTGAGAATCGCCAGCTCGTTGCCGTACACGATGGCCAGCACCATCACGACCACGATGACCGGCACGATCTCGGCCCGCCAGGGGTCGAACGACAGTACGTGCCCCAGCACAATGCCCGAGACGCACATCGTCAAATACACGAACAACCGCCCGGGGCTGGCCAGCATCCGCGGTTCGTGGTGCCGCAGGTACAAGCCGATGATCGCCGCCAAAATCAGCAGCATTCCGCTGACTGTGGCGATCCGCACGCCTTTGCGGGCCGGCGTGAAGCGCGCGCCCAGCGCCTCGTGCTCGGTTCGCAGCACTGCCAAACGCTCGTCGTCGATGAATGTCCGGGCGGGAATGAGGATCGTGTTCCTCGGGTACTCCAGCATCACGGGGAGCGTCTTATCCCGCGCTTCGTGCCGGGCCTTGAGCGTCGCGGCGCCGTCATAGGTGAGCGTCACCGAAGACTGTTTGACCAGCCAGCGCTCGAACAGCCGCCGGCAAGCGTTGAGACGCGGGTACTTCGACCACGCCTGCCCCAATGTCCCGCTCTCCTTGAGCAGCTCCGAAAGCTCGACGTCCGCGGGAAACACGATTTCTTGCGGCGAGACTTCGCTCGGGACCTCCGATTTTGCCGGAACGATCGCCAGGCTTTGATCGCCGCCGATCTTGTTGGCTGTGAACTGGTCGACGTCCGCCAGTCCGCGCGTCCGCAGGATCGCCGTAAAGTCCTCAAACTCTTTGATGACAGCTTCGATCTGGTTTCCTGCGGCGCCGATTCCGGCGGTCACCAGGCGGCGCAAAATCGCGAATTCCTCTTCCGGCGGAAGCCCCCGTGGATTGGCCGGACCGCCCCGCCCGTCGGAGGTCAATCCAAACGCGTCCCGCGTGTTTGCCGAAACGTCCTTGAGCGTCTTCGAGTCGGCGATCTCGCGGAGATTTGCGCGCAGCTTGGCGGGGAGCAGCAACAGCGGTTCGGGATCGTTGCGGAAGATGTGCGGCGTCTGGGCCTCGGCATCGGCCCGCGCGCGGTCGGTGTTGAAGCGGTCGAGGCGTTTGAAATCAACCCGTGAAATAATCCCGTGATCGACGAAATCGCCCATCCGGTACGGAAATGGCGACTGCCATGCTCGCAGGCAAATCACCAATGCGGCCAGGGCCACGCCGCACATTCCCAGCCGCAGCCATACCGAACGGTTGGCCACCGGTTGTCGAAAGGCGTCCAAGAACGAGCTGGCTGGCCTGAGCGGAAGGACCCGCGAAGCGCGCTTCTTCCGAAAGCCAAATACTGGCATTCTGGCAACCCGGTGAAACCAAGTCGGCAACAGCAACGTTGCGCGGTCGCCCGGCGGGCCCTAAGGCGTCAGCCTTTGAGGTCCGGTTCGACGGGCTCTGATTCTAGATGACCCAATCGCTTTGTGCGAAGCCGATCCGCCGAAGCGGAGGCGAAAGCCGGTTTGGAGTGCCTCGCCGGCCGTTTTCTGCGAAAAACATCCAGGAAATCGACGTGTCGACGGCTCGCCCAGGCCGGCTCACCCCCTCCGAAATCGCCTCACTTTTTGCGATGGGGCCCCCGGTCGTCTTTTTCGTACGCCCGCACGATCTCCTTGACCAGGCGGTGCCTGACGATGTCGCGACCCGTCATCTCGACGATGCCCACCCGGTCGATCCCCGAGAGACGCCTCATGGCGTCTGTCAGGCCGCAGACCATGTGAGGCGCCAGGTCGACCTGGGTAATGTCGCCGGTGACGACAACCTTCGAGCCGTTCCCCATCCGAGTGAGAAACATCTTCATCTGGGTGACGGTCGTGTTTTGACCCTCGTCCAGAATGATGAACGTGTTGTTCAGCGTGCGGCCGCGCATGAACGCCAGCGGAGCGATCTCGACGACGTCTCGCTCCATATAGCGCTTGACCGTGTCGTAATCGAGAATGTCGTGCAGCGCGTCGAGGACGGGTCGCAGATAGGGATTGACCTTTGCAAAGATGTCGCCAGGCAGAAAGCCGAGCTTCTCCCCCGCCTCGACCGCGGGGCGAACCAGAACGATCTTTCGGGCCTGCTCGGTGCGGAGCGCGTTGACGGCCTTCGCGACGGCCAAATAGGTCTTGCCACAGCCGGCCGGCCCGATGCAGAAGATCAGATCGTTCTGATCGATGGCCCGGATATATTCGGCCTGTCCCTCGGTTCGCGGGTGGACCTTGCGGCTGGCGGCAAAGACGTCGATGGCCTCGGCCGGAACGACTCCATTGCCGCCGTAGGCCTGCAAAATCTGGCCGACGTCCGCGTCGGTGATCTGGCCGCTTTCCTCGAAGATGCGGCGAAGCTTCTGAAAGACCTCGAGGCCGCGTTTGACATGCTCGTCGTCCCCCTTCAGACGGAGCTCATCCCCCCGCAGCACGACGTCGATACCCAGGACTTCCCGCACTTTTCGCAGGTATTCGTCGCGGGCTCCGAACAGAGTTCGAACTTCATTCTGATCGGGAAACGCGAGAGTCGCTTCTGACATGCTCACCTGAACAGTCAACCTTGGAGCGGAGAACGCGGCCAGCCCCTCAATTCTACTCCGGGACGGACGGGTTGTCGTGGCCCGCAAAGAACGAACTTCGCCTGCACGTTGCCTCGCTTCTCTGCTAATCCCTCGCCCCGTTGTTCGCCAATTCGTCGCTCCTTCAAATCCTTATGGGCGTTGCGATTGTGAAGATCCAGATAGAGCCGTTGGATGCCTTAAAGGTTCGGTAGATTCGTGTTCGATGAAAGGGGCTGAATCGACACCGCGCCGGTGCTGCGCCCGTTCTTTTGCGCAGTCGAGAGGCCACTTACCAATGTCTGAATCATTCTTTGGTTTGCGGAAACGGCCGTTTGCGGCGCTCCCCGATGCCAATTGCTTTGTGCCCCTGGAGGGGATTTGCCAGGCCTTCGATGCGTTAGTTCGGGCGGCATCGGAAGGACGCGGAATCGGCGTGCTGACCGCGCCAGCCGGACTCGGCAAAACCCTCGTCTGCCAGCGCCTCGCGCGCGAACTTTCAGGCAACTTTCGGGTCGCCCTGCTGCCCAGCGGCAACTTTTTAACGCGTCGCGAACTGCTGCAGGCCGTTCTCTTCGAGCTCGGACACTCGTTCGTGCGGATGGGCGATCAGGAGTTGCGGTTGACTCTTACTGCCGCTCTGCGCGCGATTCGGCCCTCGAGCTGCGGCTTGCTCCTGATCGTTGACGAGGCGCACCTCCTGGCGGCACGAATGCTGGAGGAATTGCGGGCTCTCTTGAGCCTCGGCGAAGGGGGCGAGCCGCTCGTGCGTTTGATCGTCGTCGGCCAACTCGCTCTCGAAGAAATGCTGTCGCGCCCCCAGTGCGACGCGTTTAACCAGCGGATCGCCTGCCAGATGATGTTGCCGTCCCTCAGCAAAGAAGAGTCGGCCAGTTACCTGGCGCGCCGGCTGGCCTGGGCGGGCGCCAACGTCTCCGATGTGTTCACGCGCGAATCGCTCACGGCGATTTGCGAAGCGGCCGACGGCGTGCCCCGTTGCCTGCATCAATTGGCAGATCACTGCCTGACGCTGGCTTCCAATCGTTGCGAGAAGCCGATCACACTGAGAACAGTTCGCGAGGCGCTCGAATATCTCAAGCAGCTGCCGCTCACTTGGGCTGAGCCGACAATCGGCCGAGGACTGACCAGCCCGCTCGAGGCGGCCCGCGCCCAAGCGGCTGCCGTTGCCGGAGAGCCGATATCCGCACGAGAACCGATCATGCCCCAGGCGAATGCTCCGGCGCAACCGAATCCGGGACTGCTCGACGAGACATCGTTCGAGACGTACGCCCTGCGGCCGGCCTGCTTCAACAACGAAAACAATGTCGAGCCCGCCGCTGCCGAAAGCGCATGGGAACTCGATTCGTCTTTTGCGACCGGCTTGCCCTGGTTGAACGACGAGGCTGCGGACTCCGAAGAACCGCTGGCGCAGACGGAATCTTCTTCCCATGGCGCTCACGATGAAATCGAGACCTTCGACGTCGTTCGATCGGCACAGGCAACTTTCGACACCGGTTCGCCATTTGCGGAAAGGCCCGCGGCGGACAACCAGGTCGATCTCGAAGTGCCGCTGCCGACTCAGAATTCCGCTTCCGAGCAGAACCGACCGAACATCGGACCACAGCTTGATCCAATGCGACCGATGACCGATGAAGAAGTGGTCATCGATCGCTACGCGGCCCTCGACTCGGCTCTGCACCGGCTGACGCGCACAATGCTCAACGTGCAAGCCAACGCGCGACGAAAGGCAGCGGAGTCGATAGTCCCGCCAATTTCGGTCAGTGCTGCCCCGATCCCCATCGACGCCTTGGACGCCGTTCATCAACGATTCGACATCGTGTTGCCGGAGGACGAGTCGGCCTGCGCCCAGGCCCCCCAGAAAGGGGTGGGGAAGTCAATCTACGTCACCGCGCAACCGGCTGCGAAAGGATGTGCCGGCGCGAGCACAGAGTTGAGTTGTGAGCCCGCGGAGTCGACAGCCGTGGCGGAGGCCGCGCCCGTCGCGTCAACGTCCTCCGAGCGTGAGATGGGGATGCGTCCCAAAACCGACGAACGGCGGCCGTATCAACTCCTCTTCAGCGAGTTGAGACGCCGGCGACGACGCGTCTGATTGCTTCGTCGGCGAGCCCTACTCTTCGCGAGCCTTTGCGGGTTGCCGCTCAAAGGCCAGCGCCCACGTGCGGAAGTCGGAGTCGACCGACGACAAATCGGTGACGCCAAACAGATTCCGCAGAGTTCTGGCGCCCGTCGGGTCGCCGCCCACTGTCAGGCGAAATTTGCGATAGAACGCTTCGAGCAGCCCGCGCTGTTGCAGGTACAGACAGAAGTAGCGGGCGTGCGCGTAGTCGAGAGCCTGGCGATCGTTGCGCACTTTTGTCTCCCCGATCAGCGATTCGAGCCGGCGCAACGACCCCTCTTGCAGCGCCGGCAGCAAGTCGCGGCTGCGCCAATTTCCGCGGCCGGTAAGGTGCAGCCGATCATCGGAGAAACGCGCCTCTTCAAACAGCGAGGCGAGCCCCTCGTCAAACCACTCGGGCATTTCGGGAAAATCGAAATGGGCCAGGGCGTGCGTCAGTTCGTGTGCCAGCGTCCCTTCACCCGTGTCCAAATTGACGACGAGGCGGCGATCCTTCCGCTCATAGTACCCAGCGTAGGCCGCTCGGCGGTGACCCTCGAGTGCGTAAGAACATCGCTCGTACGCCTGGTCGCCGGAAAGCAGCACGATTGTGACCGGTTGATCGGGCGGCCGATCGAAGAAGGCGATCGACAGCGCCCGCCGGGCGGGGACGATCGTCTCGCGATAAACCTGCTCCAGACGCGCCGCATCCAGATCGCCGACGATCACAAACGGAGTGTGGACGATCGAGGCGAACGTCGTTCCAAGCCGCCGCATCATTTCCTCGCGAGTTCGCTGACAGGAGACGACGAGCTGGCTCTGCAGCGGATCGGTGGTTTCCGGGCGCGCGGGTTTTGTTGGACCGAATCGCCCGGGTGCTTCGGATGTTCCGGCGGCGGGCAAACTGTGTTCGATGTCCGGCCGCGTCGCGAAAAACGCGACGCCCAGGATGGCGATCGGCCCAAAGATCAGCGTCAGAAATCGGAACATATTCGTTCGTCGCGAGCTTCGCGTTGGCGCAGTGAGGCGCTCAATCGAAGCGAAGTCTGTTTCATCGTACCCGTTTGCGCGGTCCACCGGCGTCGCGCTGCGTCGGCGAACGCCAGTTTTGGTCGATTGTCCCCCCTTGACCCGGATGCTACGATTCAACCGCGCAGGTTCGCGTATCCGATACGTCCGATCCTTGCCCTAGCGCCGGCGAGCGACTCAAGGCCTTCGGCCCTCGCGCCGATGAATGGATGCCCAAACCTCGGACCGGCGCTCCCGGTCCGCCTCGACGGTCGCCGGCTCAACAGCCGCTTGCGACCGGTTTTTCCACGGACTGGGTCAGCGGATGAATACCGGCCTCTCGTCCCCTACAACACACGAACGCTCGAGTGCTTGCCAAGCAGTAGACGAAATTGGGCGGCGACGCATAACCCGGCGGCGGTTTGACCCCCCGGACATGCAGGGAGAAACTTGCTGTTCGATGTATCGGACGCTCGGTGCACATCCCGATGTGGTTGACGGTGTCGTCGGTACTCGTTTTGCCGTCTGGGCTCCCAATGCGACCGAAGTTTCGGTCCTCTGCAATGTGAACGGCTGGAAAGCCGGTCAAAATCGGCTGTGGGGGAGCGATTCGGGGACCTGGTCGGGATTTGTCCCGGGCGTGAAACACGGCGACGTTTACAAATACGCGCTCCGGACGCGCGACGGGCGGATGATCGAAAAATCCGACCCAGTCGCCTTCTATGCCGAAGTTCCGCCGTGCTCGGCTTCGATCGTCTACCATTTGCCCGATTATCCGTGGAACGACGGCGCGTGGATGCACAGGCGGGCTCACACAAACTGGTTCGAGCAGCCGCTTGCCATCTATGAGGTGCATCTGGGCTCTTGGCGGCGGCCAAAAGACGGACGCCGCTATTTAAGTTATCGCGAACTCGCGAAGCAGCTCGTCGACTACCTGCACGAGATGGGCTACACGCACCTGCAGCTCATGCCGTTGTGCGAGTTCCCGTTCGATGGGTCGTGGGGTTATCAGACGACCGGCTACTACGCCCCGACCAGCCGGTTCGGCACTCCCGAAGACTTCATGTACTTCATCGATTACTGCCACCAGGCCGACGTGGGGGTTATTATCGACTGGGTGCCGGCTCACTTCCCGTGCGACGGGCACGCGCTGGGACACTTCGACGGCACAGCCTTGTACGAGCACGCGGATCCGCGCCAGGGCATGCATCCCGACTGGGGCACGTACATCTTCAACTACGGGCGCTCCGAGGTACGCGACTTCCTGCTGTCGAGCGCGCGGTTCTGGCTCGAAACCTATCATGTCGACGGACTCCGCGTCGATGCGGTCGCGTCGATGCTCTATCTCGACTACTCGCGCAAAGCGGGCGAATGGATCCCGAATCGCTACGGCGGGCGCGAGAATATCGAGGCGATTCAGTTCATCAAGGATCTCAACACCCACCTGCACGGTGCGTTTCCGGGCATCCTGACAGTTGCCGAAGAGTCGACAGCCTGGGGCGGTGTGTCGGCCCCGGTCTACAACGGCGGCCTGGGCTTCAGCATGAAGTGGGACATGGGCTGGATGAACGACACGCTGCGCTACCTGCGGCACGAGCCCGTGCATCGCAAGTACCACCAGAACGAGTTGTCGTTCCGCATGGTTTACGCCTTCACCGAGAACTTCATTTTGCCGCTGTCGCACGACGAAGTGGTGCACGGCAAGCGGGCGCTCATTTCACAAATGCCCGGCGACTACTGGCAGCAGTTTGCCAACCTGCGGCTGCTCTACGGCTACCAGTACACGATGCCCGGCAAGAAGCTGCTCTTCATGGGGGGCGAGTTCGGGCAGTGGACCGAGTGGAACTACGATGCCGAACTCGATTGGGCGCTGTTCGGGCACAAGTATCACGACTCGCTGCGGCGTTATGTCGGCGACCTCAATCGCGTCTACCGCTCGGAGCCTGCTCTCTACGAGATCGACTTCAAGCCCGAGGGCTTCCGTTGGATCCAGGCCGACGACTACCAGAACAGCGTCTATGCTTACTACCGCGTCGGCAAGGATCCGAATCAGATCGTGGTCGTGGTCGAGAACTTCACGCCGGTGCCCCGCCAGAAATATCGCATCGGCGTGCCGCGCGCCGGCTGCTACCGCGAGCTGATCAACAGCGACGCGGCGATTTACGGCGGCGGCAATATCGGCAACGCCGGAGCCGTTTACACCGAACCGATTCCTGCACATGGCCACGCCCAAAGCCTGTCGCTCATGCTGCCGCCGCTGGCCGTGCTGATGCTTAAGCCTGTCTGAAGAATGTCGGCCTCGCGCGGGAACGCCCCACATCGCGCTGGCGTCAA
>DASPSM010000248.1:0-2589 GCA_035623955.1 Planctomycetaceae bacterium | reverse complement strand
AATGTCGACTGTTTGGGCTGACAATTGCAGGTTTTTGCAGGTCCCGCCTTGCCGGGCGGGACCTTCTGTCTCCCGTGCCTCGTTAAGAGAAACAGGTCCCGCCCGGCAGGCGGGACCTACTGTGACTCGCATGAATCGTGCTGATAACCAACGCGAATTCGCCGTCGAAGTCGTCAGGCGACTGCAGGACGCGGGCTTTCGCGCGCTCTGGAACGGCGGCTGCGTGCGGGATTTCTTGATGGGCCGCACGCCGAAGGACTACGACGTCGCCACCGACGCCCGGCCCGACGCGGTCCGCGACCTGTTCGGCCGTCGCCGGACGCTAGCCGTCGGCGCGAGCTTTGGGGTGATCATCGTCCTGGGCCCGAAGCAGGCAGGCAACGTGGAGGTGGCGACCTTTCGCACGGAGGGTCCGTACCTCGACGGCCGACGCCCCGAGCACGTCGATTTTGCCACTCCCGAGGAGGACGCTCAGCGCCGCGACTTCACGATCAACGGCATGTTCTACGACCCGATCTCCGAGCAAGTGCATGACTACGTCGGCGGCGAACAGGACCTGGCGGCCGGCATCGTGCGGGCCATTGGCAGGCCGGCCGACCGCATGACCGAAGACAAACTGCGGATGCTGCGGGCCGTGCGCTTCGCCGCCACGCTCGACTTCCAGCTCGATCCCGCGACGGCCGATGCGGTGCGGGCGATGGCTCCAGAGATTCACGTCGTGAGCGCCGAGCGGATCGCGCAGGAACTGAAAAAGATGCTGGTCGACCCGCATCGCCGCCGGGCAATGGAACTCGCGCACGAAACGCATCTGTTGCTCGAAATCATCCCCGAGCTCCAGCCGGTGCTCGAAGCGCCCGACGGCGTCGCCTGGGAAGCGACGCTGCGGCGACTGCGATTGCTGCAGGACCCGAAATTCGAGCTGGCCGCCGCTGCCCTGCTGGCCGGCATCCCGCACGTTGCCGCGGGCCCACGCGCACCCGGCAAAAAAGGGGCCGTCGTCCACGACATCTGCAAACGGCTGCGGCTCTCCAATCAGAAATGCGAGTCGATCGAGTGGCTACTGGCCCAGCTCCCGGAGGTCTTGGCGTCAACGACAAAATCGCTCGCCCAACTCAAACGGATGCTGTCGCATTCCGACGCCCGCGACCTGCTCGAGCTGGCTCGCGCCGACCGCCTCGCCAGCGACGGCGACCTGTCCGGCGTCATGCATTGCGAAGAGCTTCTCCGCCGCACACCACCCGAGAAGCTCGATCCTCCGCCTCTCGTCACAGGCGACGACCTGATCGCCCTGGGCCTCCAGCCGGGCAAGCGGTTCCGCGAAATCCTCGACGAGGTCCGCGAAGCCCAGCTCAACGACGAGCTGACAACGCCCGACGAAGCGATGCGCCTGGTCGAGCGCTTGATTGCGAACCCGCCCGAGCGGGGGACGTAAGTCCCCCGAGCCTTCGGTTTTCTCGGCTGACGCTCGGGGGGGCCGATGCTCGGGGGCAGACGCTCGGGGGGCTGACGCCCCCCGCTCGGGGACGCTGCGCGTGATCAGTCCGGTCGCACGACTTCCGCCGCGAGGATCTGCGTGCCGCGCGTCTCGGGGAGCGTCCAGATCCAAAGCCCCGTCGCCAGCGCGAAGAAGGCGCCGATCGAAATGCCGATCCCCAGGTCGCGTCCGGCTCCCCCTTGGCTCGTGCCGCCGGGGGCGCGGGCGGCGACCCAGGTGATCACAAGCGGCGTGAAGAGCTGCACGCCTCGGGCCAGGTTGAAGGCGGTGCCCATGACCGTGTTCCGCACGCGGGTTGTAAATAGCTCCGAAAAGATCGGGCCGTAGCCGGAGAAGTTCCCCGTGCCAAGGCCGACCACGAACATGCAGAAGAGAGCGAACTGCGGAACGGCGGCGATCTGCCCCCAGAACAGCGTCACCGAGAAGAGGCCGACCGCCCACACAACCGAGTAAAGGCAATAGGCGATTCGGCGTCCTCTCCAATCGGCCACCACTCCGAACGACGCGTAGCCGATCACGCCGCCGGCCTGCGTGACGAGCATCCACAATCCCGACGTGGCCATCGAAAAGTCGAGCTGCCTGTACAGATAGCTGGGCATCCAGATGTAGGTGTACCAGTAGGCCGACATATCGGTGAGGGCCAGGACCAGGCACAACAGGAACAGGCGTCGCACGACGAGATTCGATTTGAGCAGCGTCAAGATTGCGGCGCCGGTCGATTGGCCACGCTCGGGGTGCTGCTGCCACTCCTCCCAGATGTCCGATTCGGGCATCGAGCGGCGGATGCGAATCACCAAAAGCGCGGGAAGCACGGAGACGAAAAAGCACGCCCGCCAGCCCCATGCGTTGCCGAAGGTCTCGGCAAACGCCGGCTCGGCAAACGCGCCGACAAGCGTGGCCAGCGCGATCCCGGCCGGGGCGCCGGTCTGCATGAGGGCGGCGTAGCGGGCGCGGCTCTTGGTGGGAAAGGTTTCGCCGATTAGCGTCTGGCCTGTGGCCCATTCGCCTCCCACGCCCAGTCCAGTGACGACGCGAAACGCCAAGAGTGTCCAGAGATCGGTGCTCAGGCCGCAGCAAAAGGCGCCGAGCGAATA
>DASPSM010000237.1:0-4622 GCA_035623955.1 Planctomycetaceae bacterium | reverse complement strand
CGCGGGACGCCGAGAACGCCTTGCGAGGTCACGATTGACTCCCTCGGGTCACGTCAACCATTTCAGTCGATCCGGCCGGCCGAAAAACTGCGCGGCCCAAAACTTCGCGCGTGTCACGGTCGAGAGGCAAATCGTACTGCGCGAACGCCGCCACGGAATCTTAACGTGACGCAGGCATCACGAGCACGCAGCGCTTGGCCGCCGCGAATTGGGCTGAAGACTTGGGAGAAGGTCGTGCAACTACACCTCAAACGACTGGTTCGCGGCCGGGATGACCGGGTCTTCGTCGCAGAGGTCGTGCAGGATGCGGGCCAGTGCCAGAGCGCCGGCGCGCTCGCCGTGAACGAGAAACGCGCGGCCGATGTGCGATTCGGCCGACATTTGCGAAAAGTACCATTTAAAGTCTTCGGCGTCCGCGTGCGCCGAGAGCCCGTCGAGCTGTTCCACGCGCGCCCGCAGATGGTACGGGCGGTCGAGGATCGTCACGACCGGCTGTCGCTCGGCGATCCGCCGCCCCAGCGTATATTCCGCCTGAAATCCGATGAGCACGATGGTGTTTCTCGGATCTTCCACCGCATGCTTGAGGTGGTGCCGGATTCGCCCGCTTTCGCACATTCCGCTGGCGGAGATGACGACGAACGCTCCGCCCCGCCGGTTGAGTTGAATGCTTTCTTGCTGCGACTGGATGTACGTGAGCATCGGAAAGTCGAACAGCTCGCGATCGCCGCGCAAGGCGCGCAGCGCCTCCGCGTCGAGTACCTCGTGATGGTGTTCGTAGATCTCGGTCACCCGATTTGCGAGCGGGCTGTCGACGTAGACCGGAATCCGCGGCAAACGCCCCGCGCGTGACAGCTCTCGCAGAAAGTAAATCACTTGCTGCGTTCGCCCCAAGCTGAACGCGGGGATGATAACTTTCCCTTCGTTTTCGTCGGCTCGCTTCACAATCGAGAGCAGGCGCTCTTTCAAGTCTTCGGCGTGGGCGTGGATCGTGCCGCCGTAGGTCGATTCGGTGATCAACACGTCGCAGCCTTCGACCGGCTTGGGATCGCGCAACAGGGGAAGTCCGCGGCGGCCGAGATCCCCGGTGTACACAAGGCGGCGGACCTCTCCGTGATCGTCCAGCTCGAGTTCGGTCACCGCCGAGCCCAGGATGTGACCCGCCTCCGAAAATCTCACTCGTAGCGCGGGCGACAGCTCGTGCCAATGACAGTAATCCAACGCTTCGAACAGTTTGATTGCCCCCTGAACTTCGTATTCGCCGTACAAAGGCGCGATTTCCGGACCGTTCCGCGGCCGGTGGGCGTTGAGATAGCGGGCATCTTCGAGCTGAATGTGGAGGCTGTCCTTGAGCATCACCGCGGCGAGGTCCGCCGTGGCCGGCGTGCAGAAGATCGGGCCGCGGTACCCGGCCCGAAACAGGCCGGGAAGGTTGCCGCAATGATCGATGTGGGCGTGCGAGAGGATCACGCCGTCGAGGGTCTTGGGCTCGCAACGGATGTGACAGTTTTTGGCGTGCGCTTCCGCTCGATGGCCTTGAAACAGGCCGCAATCAAGAAGCAGGCGCAACCTGTTTGTTTCGAGCAGGTGCTGGCTGCCCGTGACCTCTCCGGCCGCGCCCAGAAATGTGATCTTCAATGCGTGGGCTTCACCGAGGTTGCTGCGACGTTGCCGGGATGGGGTATTCGACCGGTTTGGCAGGCCGGCTTTCGTCGGGCGATTCCGCAGCGCTTGCCGAATGAGGTCGGACCGGCTGCAGTGAGTGAATTACGAGCATCCCTGCCCCGGTGACGAGGGACACGTCGGCAAAGTTAAAGACCGGCCAGTGAAAGTTGCCGAATGTGAACAACAGGAAGTCGCGAACGGCCATCACGGTCGCGCCGTTTTCGTCTTTGCAATCGGGCAGGCCGATTCGGTCGTAGAGATTTCCCAATGTCCCGCCCAGGATGAGCGCGAGCGCCACCGTCAGCCACCAGCTGCGCGCGGCTTTAAACGCGAAAAGCCAGGTGGGGATGCCGATCACGGCAGCCGTGCTCAGCGCGGCAAACAGCCACGTGTAACCCTGCCCGACCCCCCACAGGGCGCCTCGATTGAAACTGGTGAACAGCCGAAAGGAAAGCCAGCCGTCAAGGTAGGGGACGCTCGTCCCATCGCGCCCTGGCGGCGCAGCGAACACGGTGTGGGTTCCACGGACGGTCGGATCGGGATCGGTACCCGGATAGCCCAGATCGCGAAAGACGAGCGACTTGGTCGCGAGATCGGCGGTGAGGATCACCGCAGCCACCAGCAAGAAGGCGATGGCTCGACTGACGGGGACGCTGTTTAAGGCGAAAGATTCTCGCGCTTCCGCTCGCATTCGACGCAGTTCTTTGCGTACGGGATGGCTTTGAGCCGCGCCTTGGGAATCAGGGCCTTGGCGGCGGTCTTTCCCTCTTCCAAACAGGACACACAGGCGCCGAAAGTCCCGGCATCGATTCGCTTCAGCGCCGCCTCGATTTCGGCCAGGACATCCTGGTCGCTTTCAGCGACGCGGAGCGAGAAATCCTGTTCAAATGTCTGGGTGCCGAGCTCGGCGATGTGAGTGGGACTCTTCGAGTCGCCTCCGCCGTCGTTGCGGTCGAGCGCCTCGCGGGTCAGCTGTTGGACGTCGCCGCGGATTCGAGCCTGGAGCGAGAGTAAGGCAGTCTTGAACTCGATCAGCTCCGACTTTTTCAGCATTTGTGACGCTTCCGCTTGACGCTCGGACGCTGGGCAAAGCACCTCATTATGGACGCCGCGTCAAAGGGGGTCAAGGATTGTTGGAACGGACCCTGGAAGTCAGGTTCTCGCACAGTTAGCAAGAAGAGTCGCCGCCAACGGCGCAGTTTGCCCGAGTCGGCGGCCGCTAAGTCGACCGCCGACTCGGCAACCTTCAGCTCAAGGCCGGCTGGGCGGCAGGGGTAAGCCGAGTCGATCAAGATGAGGAGACGCAAAGCGCCCCCCTGCCCCCGCAAAAAAAATCGAGCGGCCAGGGCCGGCAGTGCCGGCCCTTGGCCGCCGATGGTCTGCGACGCCACCCACGCATGACGTCGCAGAAATCACATGGTTGCAGACTCCCAGCTCTGGCGTGCGATGTGGCAAATCACGTGCCTTGATTTCGCGGGCACGAACTCCGCGAATTTGGCGGATTTCATGCGTTCGCCGCGAGAATGACCGGCTTCCTGGACACCGACTTGCATCTTAATTGGCCAGCAGGCTATTGGTCGCGCTGGGGCCAAAATGCCTCACCGCACCGGCCCCTCATCGAGGAGTCGGTCTGCCAACTACACCAGTAAGACAAAACCGTCTTGCCAACCACGCGGATCTTGAGGGACCACCAGTCCTCTGATTCAGATTAAAAGTTGGCAAAGTGCCCGATCGTCCGCACGGACCGCGCGTTGACTTTGGCCTCGCGGAAGGGCGCATTCTTTGCAGAGGATGCGGCACCTCCAAAGTGGGCTACGCCATCGCGGAAGACCGATCGCTAGTCCCGACCGTTTCCCGATGGTGGGACTTTTTGGCGTCGGTACCGCTGCGCCTTGAAAGTTCCTCGCCGGGACTCTATTCCTGGGAACCGCGCTCGGTCGTTGAGGAGTTGAGACGATCTGGGAGCTCGATCGTGCCGCAAGTTTTCCCGCGCGCGATGAACATCCTCTCGAGGGCGTCGCTCTTTGGGAGCCTGCTGGTTGCGGCACTCGTATTGTGGATCTGCCTGGTCTACACGCGATCGCCGTATGGCACGTCCGCGGGCGTGATGCGCGTTCAGCAGGTCCCTTTCAGCCACCAGCATCATGTCGGCGTCTTGGGGATCGACTGCCGCTACTGCCACACCACCGTCGAGCACTCTTCGTTCGCGGGCATTCCGCCCACGAAGACGTGCATGAACTGCCACTCGCAGATCTGGGTCGGCAGCGAGATGCTCGAGCCGGTGCGAGCCAGCTATCAGACGCAGAAGCCGCTGGAGTGGGACCGGGTCTACAACCTGCCCGGCTTCGTCTACTTCGACCACAGCATCCACGTCAACAAGGGGATCGGCTGCGCATCGTGCCACGGGCGGATCGATGAAATGCCGTTCACGTATCAGGCCAAGTCGCTGTTGATGGAATGGTGCCTCGACTGCCACCGCCATCCCGAGCGCGAGATTCGCCCGCGGGCCGAGGTCTTCAACATGAAGTATCAGCAGCCGGCCGATCAGCTCGAACTGGGCAAGAAACTGATGGCCGAGTACCACATCGGGGACGAAACGAAGTTGACAAGCTGCAGCGTGTGCCACCGATGAGCATCCGAAAAGACCTCGACACGGAGCTTGCGGAACTCGAGGCGACGCTCGACGGCGCCACGGGCCGGCAATATTGGCGCAGCCTCGACGAATTGGCGGGAACGCCGGCCTTTCAGAAGCTGATGCGCCGCGAATTCCCGCAACAGGCCGACGTCTGGCCCGACTCGCTGAGCCGCAGGCAATTTCTCTCGCTGATGGGTGCGTCGCTCGCGCTGGCGGGACTGTCGGGGTGTTCGGTCAAGCCGGCCCCAATGGGCAAAATCGTTCCCTACGTGCAGCCGCCGCGCGAGATCGTTCCGGGTGAGCCTCTGTTTTTCGCGACGGCCCA
>DASPSM010000216.1:0-20352 GCA_035623955.1 Planctomycetaceae bacterium | reverse complement strand
CAGCGGGCCCCAATGTCCCTCCGTTTGTCAGCAGCGGGAGCGGGGCGCCCGTGCTCTGGCTTGCGTCGGTCCAGGTGTTTGTGTTGGGGTTGTAGAGCTCCGCTTCAAACTTGTTGGCGAGGAAACTGGAGGTGACGTCGTATTCGAGAATGTCGCCATTGGGCAGCTTGACCGACGTCTCGTTGATAGTTGGATTGTCGTAAATCGTGGCGCCGCCCGTACTCCACGTGTTTGTCGCGGGATCGTAAAGCTCGGTACCGTCGCCCGTGGGATCGCCGACGAGAATGTCGCCATTGGTCAGCAGCTCGCTCGGCTCAACGCCTGGTAAATTGGTTGCCGCCAGCGGATCGCTTGCCACGGTCGTCCAGGAATTTGTGGCGATGTCGTACATTTCGGCGGCATTGGTACCAGTACCTTCACTGTTCTTCCCATAAACGACGAACACCTGGCCGCTGGGAAGCACGTCGGACGCGAAATCTTGAATCCCGAGATTCATCGCGCCCGCCGTCGTCACAGTCCCATCGATGTAGCCTCCGGTGCCGTCGGGCGTGACCAGATACCAGGTTGACAAGGTGGAGCGACTGTGCACCAGGAGCTGTCCGGTGGGAAGCAACATGGCAACATCGAGCGCGGTAGAGCCAATCGTCGGGTTCGTCGTCAACGTCCACGTTCCGGTCGCAGGGGCCACAACGTCGAGCGACACGCTGGCCTGGGCAGACTGGTTCGTGCCGGAGTCCGAAAGCGTGATCGAAAGGCTGTCGGGACCCAAGTAATTGTTTGCCGGTTGATAGGTCAGCCCGCTCAAGGCCACGTTCAGATTCGCGATGGTTCCGCTCACCGTGAGTGACGGTGAATCGTTGGAGCCGCTGGTGAACGTCAGCCCGGTTGTCGAGCCTAGCGTCAGCGTGCCGTGCGTTACCGAGAGCGAGAGCGAATCGGAATTGCTGGTGGCAGCGCCGTCCGCGATGCTGATCGCATTGCCATCGGCAGTGGAGAAAACGAGCGAAGTATTTTCGATTACGCCGGCCGACGAGGGCGCACTGATGCCCAGCGAGCTGAATGGGTTGGAGGCAATCCCATCGGCAATCACGACCAGCGAGTAAGGGTCACTGCCCAGCGCGGTTGGCAACGCGACATTCACCGTTTCGGGCGTGCTGCCCGTGGCGACGGCGCCTACTAAGCTCCAATCCGAAGTCGTCGCGTAGGAAATGGTGCCGGTCTTGAGGTCGGTTACCTGGACGAGAGGATAGTTCTCGGCCATTTCGTTGATGTCCTCGCCATAGGCGGCCCCTTCGTCGAGGCCGTTGAGCTGCGTTCCTGTGAGCGTGTAGCTGCCGTCGGTGTTTTTGACGAAGTTCGTAATCGTCGGCTGCCAGGCCGGCTGCGGACTGCCGTTGGGCGTATAGATTGCCGGAGTGCCGCTTTGGTCGACCAACAGGAGCTGTCCCGTCGGCAGGATCAGCATCGTGTTGAGCAAGTTGAGGCTCGTACTGGCAACGATCGTCGATGGCGGCGTGATGTTAGTAAACACGCCCGCGGTCGGGTTGAGGTCGTAGATGAACTGTTGAGTGTCGTTCTGGTTGGCCGTACCGAACGCGGCTTGAAGCTGCATCACCACATCGCCGTCGGGCAGGACCGCCACGGGCCCTTGGGTCTCTGCCAACTGCGTAAGTGTGCCGTTCTCCGTCACGGAGGGCATCGTCGGGCCCTGCGTCCAGGTGTCGTTGCTGGGATTGAAGAACATCGTGATGCCGGCGCCACCGAGGAAGAGCGCCTGACCGTCTGGCAACAGCACGGCGGGACCCGCTGCATTGGCGCCGTTGGAGAGAAGCGGGAGCGTGCTGCCATTGCTGCTCGTGCTGGCGTCCGTCCACGTGTTCGTCGTGGGGTTGTAAATTTCCGCTGAGAACGTGTTCAGGGCGATGCTGTAAGCTGTGTCGTAGGAGAGAATGTCGCCGTTGGGCAGCTTCACCCACACATCGCCGGACGTTTCGTCGTTGTGAACCTGGGAGCCGCCCGCGCTCCAGGTGTTATTCGCGGGATCGTAGATCTCGGTGCCATTGCTTCGTGGATCGCCAACGAGAATGTTGCCATCGGGCAAGAGTTCGGTCGGGATACCGCTGTCGAACTGCTGCGGATCGCTCGCCTCGAGGGTCCAGGTCCCCGAGGCCATGTTGTACATCTCGGTGGAATTGAGAAGGTTGCCTGGATTCGCCCCTCCCACGGCGAACACCTCGCCGTTGGGAAGCACGTCGGTGCCCGCACCTTCTCGGCCGACATTCATCGAGCCCGTTTGCGTCCACGTCCCGTCGACGTAGCTGCCGGTGCTGGCAGGAGTGACCAGATACCAGTCCGCATCGGAGCCGGCAAAGCCGTGCACCAGGAGCTGCCCGTTGGGAGCCAACAGCACTGCCTGACCCGTGTCCTTGTTCGGCATGGCGTTCGTCATCGTCGTCCACGTTCCGGTGGCAGGCGCCACAACGGTGAGCGATACGCTGGCCTGGGCAGACTGGTTTGTCCCGGAGTCCGAAAGTGTGATCGAAAGGGTGTCGGGACCCAGGTAATTGGTTCCCGGCTGATAGGTCAGGCCGGTAACGGCGGCATCGAGATCCGCAATGGGTCCGCTCACCGTGAGTGACGCTGAGTTGTTTGAGCCGCTGGTAAAGGTCAGCCCGGTTGTCGAGCCTAGCGTCAGCGTGCCGTGCGTTACCGAGAGCGAGAGCGAGTCGGAATTGTTGGTGGCAGCGCCGTCCGCGATGCTGATCGCATTGCCGTTGGTCGTAGAGAAGACGAGCAAGCTATTTTCAGTCACGCCCGCCGCCGACGGCGCAGTGATTGTCGGGGGCTGGACCGTAGTGCCGGCGAGCGCGGGTATGATCAGATTGGCAACGGGCGTGCCGAGGCCACTTGGTATGTTGTATCCTGGCCCAGCCGAATAGGTGCCGTTATTTCCCTGGGTAATGTTATGGAAATCTGAGCTCGGCAGATCGTAGAGCATTGGCAGGGTCTGGCTCGGACCATCGAGAGTGCCTTCCCCCGCAAGGACATGCCCCTGGTCGGCTATCCCAATCATTCCGGCCCAAAGGGGAGTGGCCAGGCTGGTCCCCCCGATTTGAAGCCAGCCGCCGCCGCTATATGTGTCATATACGTACACGCCGGTGACGGGGTCTGCGTCAGCGGAAACGTCGGCAGAGAGGCGTTGGGTCGCGCTAATTCCGCTGACCTTCCCAACCTGATAACTCGGTTGCGGTTCCTGAGTGCTGATTCCGCCCCCGGTGGCTCCCTCGGGGGGATCGAGGCTCAGGTCGTTCCAGACCGACTCCGAGATGTAGGCGCCGTTGCTTTGGATTTGGAGACTCGTTCCGCCGACTGCGACGACATTCGGAGAAAACGCTGGGTAGAGGCCGGGCGAACCGTCGTCGCCAGACCCGGCCAGGAACGTGACGCCTTGGTGACCGCTCGGGGTGGTAAAGGTCGAGTCGAGCTCGTTTTCCCCTGAGAATTCGCCGCCACCCCAACTATTCGAGACAACCGAGACTCCGGCGAAATCGGCGGCCGTGGCCTCGGCTTGATACAGGTCGCTGCCATTACTCGTATTCGCCTCGAACAGGATGATGTTCGCTTCGGGTGCCATCGAGTGGACCCATTGCACGTCGAGCGATTCCTCGACGTCCCAGCCTTGACCGTCAGGGATCCCGGAAAGTGAAGTCCCACCATTTTCGTTGAGGACTTGAAAGGTCGGGCCGCCGCTCACGTTGAACTGAGGCAAATTGAATTCGGTGTTGAAGAACTCGGTGTCGCTCACGATGTTCGGGTCGTTGTAAGCGTCGACGATGGCGATCGTCTGGCCCGCGCCGTTCCCCACGATCCCATTGAAGGAGATGTTGTTGTTGAGGACGGAACCGGTCGAGAGGCCGTAGGCCGTCTGGATCTGCTGCGGATTGTACGGAGCCGACGCGTTCTGAGGTCGATCCGCAGGCTGGATGCTTGAACCCAGGTGTTGAGCGATCACATAGCCCGGTTTGACGGGAGGGGCGACCACGCTCACAGCGGACAGCATCTGCCGTCCTTCGAGCGCTTCCACGCCGGGAGCGCAGCAGGTTTGTCGAGAGGCAAATCCTGCGCGATGCCGATTGCGGCGCGGATGCCGCAGACGGTTCACGGTCTTGGGACTCGGGACTCGCGGAATCGTCAGCCGTCTTGGGAAGAACATCCTCGAGCTCCTGCGGCAAGTGCGCAATTTTTAGTGGCTGACTAGGCATTGGACAAAAATTCAGCAGGCGATTCAAGCAATTTCTGGCAAAAATTAAGCAGAGCGTCGAGACGCCCTCAGCGCGGGACGCCCTCGCGGTGGAGGGCGTTGTGACGGCGGAATCGTCAGCCGTCTAGAGGACGACATCCTCAAGCTCCCGTCGCAGGCGCGCAGCTTTTGCGTGGCTGAAAGAGAGGAAACTCCCGATGGGATTCGAGCGCTGGCCGGTCTTGAACCGACGCGCGAGACGGCTTCGATTCCCGCAGCCCGCATCCGAGCGACAGCAGGGAAACGGTCGGGAGCGCCGGTCTCAAGAACCCCTTCTCCTACATGCGGAGACACGCGGGAGAGGGTCGCCCAGGTGTTTTTGCGGCTATTTTCCGGTCGTCAACACGACCCAGGAGCGGGCACTGCCCTCAACGTTCGCCCTTAGGTCTCATTGCTGCGTTTGAGGTGCAGAATTTCGTTCATCGAGCTTGAAAGGGCGCTAAAACGCAACGTCTGCTCGCGAAGGAGATCTTACGGTCCCGCCTCGAGGGTCTTCGACGAATTGACTTACCGCGTGAGATCGCATTCCGGCTTGGCTCGCGATTCATGATACGATGCTCGGCGTAAATTTTCGGATCTGCGGCCCCCAATTGTCGCCGAGGACAACATGGGCGAAGACGATCTTCAGTCCCGCAGTTTTTTTCGAGGCGCGCGTACCGATTTGGATGGACCCCTGCACGGAGTCCGCGTGCTGGAGGTTGCTACGACCTGGGCAGGTCCGCGTTGCGCAGAGATGTTGGCTGATTACGGCGCTGACGTGATCAAGGTGGAACAACTCGGTTCGCCCGACATCGCGCACCGTTTGCCCCCTTTTCTCGAACAGGCGAACCCTTCCATATCTTTCTTTGACGCGGCCGTGAACCGCAACAAGCGCAACATTGCGCTCAATTTCAAGCACCCGCGCGGGATTGAGATCTTTCTAAAACTCGCGAGGGGTGCTGATATCATCGTCCAAAGCTATCTGCCCGGCCGCATGGCCGAGTGGGGGTGCAGTTATGAACATGTACGGGAAGTCAATTCCGACATCATCTACATTTCCATCAGCGGTTATGGCCAGTATGGACCCTATAGCCAGCGGCGCGGCTACGATCCGATGGCCCAAGCGATGTCCGGGTTGATGTGGCTAAACGGCGTCGGTGACGGACCGCCGATGAAGCTGCCGATTTATTTTTCCGACGAGGTGGCGGGCCTGCACGCTGCGTTTGCGGCGCTCGCGGCCTTGAGGCACCGCGATGTGCATGGCGAGGGGCAGCATGTCGACGTTTCGCTCTTGGACGCGGCGGTCGCATCCTGCACGGGACAACCCACACTGGCTGCCCAAGGTCTCCCGACGCCGCGGTTGGGCAACCTGTATCCGTTCGGGGCGCCTGCCAACGCTTACGCCTGTCTGGACGGCTGGGTGTACGCGGGCGTCCTGCTCGACACTCATTGGGTCCGGCTCGCTGAACTGATTGGTCGTCCTGAGCTGGGAAACCACCCTGACTATTGCACGATTCCGGGACGTGTCGCGCGGCGCGAAGAACTAGACCGAATGATGGCAGAGTTTTGTCAGACGCGAACTCGCGACCAGGTGATTGACGCGGTCGCGAGCGTCGGGCTTGCGGCTGAAAAGGTCCTGACGCCGGGCGAAATGACAAAGGACCCGCACATTCAAGCCCGCGGCACGATTCAGGCCGCAAGACAACCATCGGGCGCCATCGTCAAAACTGAGGGACCGCCAGCAAAGATGTCTCGAACCCCGGTCCGCGTTCGACGCGTGGCTGCTCCTCCGGGCAGGCATACGGCCGAAGTGTTGGAGGCTGCAGGCTTCGACGACAAAGAGCAGGCAACGCTGCGAGACAACGGAATTATTTGAACCAGCGCTTTTGCAAAGATAAACACGCCCGACTTCTAAACGGCGGATTGGGCCGCTTACTGGCACAAGACGGGCTAATTACGCCCGAGATTCAATTCGACTCCGGTTACCCTTGACACTTCGGAGCCTCGGCCGCATGACGATCTCTTTAAGTAGCCTCTTTTAGCGGCCGAGGAGGTCAGCCGTCGGCTCGCCTCGAACGATGCTTCGTGGGTTAAACTTCATCGCGCGTATCGAAACGCAGTCCGTCAGTCCGGGACCGTCAGATGATTGAGCAGATTTGTGCTACTTGAGCCGGACTTTTTGGCCTCATTCTCGTACGCCGATCCCGCGGTGCCGCCGTAAGTTAGGTGCGCGAAACGTCATATTCGTCGTTGCCCGCAAAATCCCTGAATTGAGCCGATTGGACTGGTCGATCCCCTGATAGGGGGCCGTGTCGCCTTGGGTCCATGGCGGCGGTATCCGCTGCGAGGCCGCACGAATGCGCGCGAACACCGCTCGAAACGACAAGGCACAGCGCGCCTACCGGTTGGTGGCCGCGGGCATCTGGATCGCGCTCGTCGCACAGGTGGGAGCGGGTGGGGACGTGGCCGGCGTGCCCGAGCCGGCTCTGCAAACGGCCACGTCGTCAATGCCTCGGGTTGGGATGCCAGGCACAATTTCCCAGGCAAGTGTCGCTCCGGAGGGGCAGCCGATTGATCTCGCTTCCGCGTTGCGACTGGCCGGTGTGCAGAACCTGTCGCTCGTCGTCGCACAGCAGCGCGTGGAGTATGCGGTCGCCGTCCAGCAATTCGCGGCGGCTCAGATTCTGCCGACCCTGAACTTGGGGGCAGACTACGACTATCACACAGGCGTACTCCAACAAGGTCCGGGCAACATCATCACGGTCAATCGCGGCTCGATGTACGTCGGAGCCGGAACCAACGTCGTCGGCGCCGGAGCCGTGCAGATCCCGGGTCTGTACTACAATCTCAACCTCTCCGCAGCGATCTACGCCTATCTGATCACCCGTCAGGAAACGCGCCGCTCGAACTTCGAGCGGGCTGCCGTCGACAACAACGTGCTGCGTGACGTCGCTCTGGCCTACACCGAGCTGTTGCGTACGGCAGGCTTGCGAAGCCTCGCTGTTTTGGCCCGGAACGACACGGGGGAGATCGCGCGTCTGACGGCCGACTATGCCAAAACCGGCGCGGGACGCCCCGCCGACGCCGAGCGTGCGGCGACCGAATTTGCCCGGCGAGACGAAGAAGTTCTCGAGGCGCTGGCCGCCGAGGCCCAGGCTTCGCACGCGTTATGCGAACTGTTGAACCTTGATGCGACGTTGCGGCTCGTCCCCGTGCAGTCGCAGGTCGTCCCAGAGCCGACCGTTCCGACGCAGATGCCGCTGCCGGAGCTGCTGGCCGTCGCGGCGCTGAATCGGCCCGAATTGCTGGCCCAGCGCGCTGCGATCCGGGCCGCCATGCTCGATCTGGACGGGGCTCGCCTCCTTGCCTTCTCGCCCACGGTCCTGATGGGATTTAGCGGCGGCGCCTTCGGCGGCGGAAGCAACATCGGCGCCAGCGAAGGGCTTCCGCGGTTTGGAGACATCAGCGGCCGAACCGACCTCGACGCCGCAATGTACTGGACGCTCAGAAACCTCGGCGTCGGCAACAAGGCCCTGATCGATGCGGCCCGCGCCCGGCTTCGGGCATCGGAGTTCCAGGAACTGGATGTGCTCGATTCCGTACGCCAAGAGGTGGTCGACTCCTATGTTCAGGCTCTTTCGTGGCTGGCGCAGGTGAAGTGGCATGCGCAAGCCGTCCGCTCGGGCGAAAGCGCCGCGCAAGAGGACTTGGTGCGAGTGCGCGGCCGCCAGGGATTGCCGATCGAGCTGCTCGACAGTTTGCGCCAGGTGATCGAAGCGCGCCGTGACTATCTAAACGCCATCATTGGCTACAACCGGGCAGAGGTGCGGCTCTACGTTGCTCTGGGCAATCCGCCCGTCGATATGCTGGCGCGACCCGCTCCGTCGGAGTTTCTCAATCCGCCCGATCAAACGCTCGACGCCGGCATCAGGCAGCCGGCGCGCTAGGAAGAACCAGTCCGCCAGGGAGGGGGGATGAACAATCTGCGCTGGCGAATCGCTTTGGCGTGCGGCGCCGTTTTGGCATGGATTGCCAACGTGACGGCCAGTGCGCGCGGCCAGTCGAGCCCAGCCCAGCAACTTCCTCCTGCTGCGAGCGCGTCGGCCGTCGCGGCGCCCCTGCCGGTTTCGCCCGGGGACGCAGGTGACCCACTCTCTTCGACTGGTGCAGAAGCCGCCCTCAACCAATTCCTGGGAACGAATATCGCGCCGATCGATCTTTTCAGCGCGTTTCGCCTGATCGGCGAGCAGAATCCACAAGTTCTCATTGCGCAGCAGCGGGTGATCGAGTCGCTGGCGTTGCGGCAACTCGCTGCCGCTCAGTTTCTCCCCAATCTCAACGCTGGCTCGAGCGTCGACTCGCATCGCGGGGTGCTGCAACGCTCCAGCGGAGTGATCCTCGATGTGAATCGCGATTCACTCTACGCCGGGGCGGGCGCCTTCGCGGTGGGCGCCGGAACGCCCAATATTCCTGGCGTCGTGCTGACAGGCAACGTCGCCGTTTGGGTCTACGATTACCTCGTGGCGGAGCAAGAAGTTGACCGTCGGGGCTTTGCCGGCGACGCGGTCGTGCAAGACAGGCTGTTGGCGGCGGCGGTCGGATATGTCGAGCTGCTCCGCGCCGAGGAGCTGCACAAAATCGCTGAGCAAACCCGTGACGATGCCAAGGAAGTCGCGCGGCTCACCGCCAACTACGCCCGGACCGGCGAGGGGCGCAAAGCCGACGCCGACCGTGCCGCCACGGAGCTTTATCGCCGCGAAGCGCTCGTGATTCAGACGGCAGCCGATATCGGCTCTGCGTCGGCCCAACTAGCGCGTGTGCTGCATCTCGATCCGCTGTTGCGGCTGCACCCCCTCGATGAGCACGTGCTCCCGAAATCGATCGTGCCGGAGCCGGTGACGTTGCCCGAATTGCTGACGATCGCCCTGCTCAATCGGCCGGAGCTCAAGGAGAGGCACGCGGCCATCTGCCAGGCGCTGGCCCGCCTCGATCAGGCGCGGTGGCTCCCCTTCTCGCCCACGGTGTTTTTGGACTTCAGTGCCGGCACCTTCGGAGGCGGCAGCAGCATCGTCGATCAGCCCGTCGGATCCGGAACCGACGCTTTGGGCGATCCCCGGTTCGGATTGTTCGATCCCCGGCAGGACTTCGACGCGGCGGCTTATTGGACCATCTTGAACTTGGGAGTGGGGAACAAAGCGTTGATCGACGCGGCGCGAAGCCGGCTGCGGAGCGCCAACCTCGAGCAGGTCGTCGTCCTCGACCGCATTCGGGCCGAAGTGGCCGCGGCCTACGCCCGGACGCATGCCCGTTACGCGCAGATTCGCATCGGCGAAATGGCCATCCAATCCGCCCTGGACGGCTTTCAAGAGGACCTGCGGCGGATCATCTCCCACGAGGGACTGCCCCTCGAGCTGATCAACAGTCTCCGCTTGCTGGGACGCGCGCGAGAGCAATATCTGAACTCGATCCTCGATTACAACCGGGCGCAATTCGAGCTGTACGTCGCGATCGGCAAACCTCCTGCCGACGTGCTCATCCGACCGGTGACCAGATCCCCAGTAATGCAGGCTCCGCCATCGCCAGAAACGATGCCGCCTGCGCCGGCTCCCCCAGTCAATGGACAAGCGCCCGCTACGCCGCCAGGCTGAGCCCCCAAATAACAGACCGCGCAGCCAGTCATGTTACGTGGAACCACAGAATCGACTGCAAAGCCGCGCGGCAAAGACTCCGCGGCGCCTTCGGCGCTGTGGTCACACATCTGGCGGGCGGCTCTGCCTCGGTCTGCGTTTGGATTCTTTTTTCCATTGGTGACACTTGCGCTCGTCAGCTCGGCCGGGCTGATCACGGCGGAGTCGGCGGTCGCTCAAGAGAGTCCGAAAAGCCGCGATTACGCTCCGGCCGAGAAACCGCTGTCGGGCGCCAACCGTCCAATCCCCGAGTTCATCAAACATCCCGAGGACGGCCTGAGGCCCGAAGAAGTCATTCCCGTGACTGGGCAGGAATCTCAGGTCGATCTCTCGACCGTGCTGCAACTGGCCGAGGCGCAAAACCCAGCGATTGCGCTGGGACGCGAGGCGATTCAGGAAGCTCTGGCCCTGCAGCTTCAGGCACGCGGGATGCTGCTTCCGTCGCTGAATGCCGGCACGATGTACCACCTGCATCAGGGGCCCGTGCAGCTGGCCGACGGACAGATCCTCAAGGTTGAGGAGCAATCCATTTACTTTGGGGGCGGCGACTGGGCCATGGGGTCTCAGACGGTCGCCGTTCCAGCCGTTCACGTTTTCGCCCACCTTGGCGATGCGTATTTCGCCCCGCTCGTGGCGGCGCAGGTCGTCGCCAGCCGCAGCGCGTCGTCGCGAGCGATCGAAAACACGAGTCTGCTCGAGATCACCGGGCGTTATCTGGCTCTGGTCGGAGCCGAGGGAGAGCTGTATGCGATCCGCAAATCGGAAGAGGGCCTGATGCAGGTCGTGCTCGCGACTTCTGCGTTCGCTCAGACGGGTCAGGGGCGGGTCGGCGACGCCAACCGGGCGCGCTCTCAAGCGCTGCTCTTGCACGCACAAGAGCTGCAGGCCCAGGAGGACCTCGCAGTCGCGTCGGCTGAACTCTCCCGCACGCTGAATTTGGATCCCTCGGTGCGGCTGCGCACCGCCGCCGGCATGATCGAGGTCGTTCAGTTGGTTGACCCCGGATACCGCCTGGAGGAGCTGGTCCCGATGGCGCTGGGGGCCCGTCCCGAAGCGGCGGCCGCGGCCGCGGACATTTCGGCAGCCGACCATCGGTTGCGTGCGGAGGTCGCGCGCCCCTGGCTGCCGACCCTTTCGGTCGGGTTCAGCGCGGGTGGATTTGGAGGCGGTGGCACGGGGGGAGGTGACGGCGCGTTATTTCAGAATCTCGGGGGACGGACCGATTTCGACGTGTACGCGTACTGGACGCTGCAAAACCTGGGCTTCGGCAACGCCGCCCTTCAGAAGCGGGAGCGCATCGCCCGCGATGACGCCGTTGCGCGGCGGGGATTGGTCCTGAACCGGATCGGCCGGGAAGTGGCCGACGCGTTTGTCCTTTCGGAACGCCGCAAGCAGGAGCTCGATTTTGTCATGCGGCGTCTTAAAACGGCCGCGGAGGGCGCACAAGAAGAAATTGCCCGCACGCGCGGCGGCGAAGCACTCCCTTTGGAGTCGATCAACAGCGTCAACCTGTTGACCGACGCGCGACAGGCACTCGTGCGTGCAATCGTCGCCTACGATCTAACCCAGTTCCAACTCTTCGTGGCGATCGGCCAAACGCCGGGCGCCGCGCTGCCCGACCCGAAGAGACCAGGACGCGTCACGGACGACGGGCGCTAATAAATCGCGAGATCGACAATCTGCCGGCCTACACTCCCCATTGGGGCACGTCTCCAATTTGAACACTCGCCTATTAGCGTCGGGCTGTCGATTGCCCCGAATCGTTCTTTAGCCTTTCGATCGGAACTGCAGCCGATGAAACTTAACTCGCCGGGTCCGACCGGCAAAGGTAATCGACACAGCCGTCCAACGTGGCCAGCTTCGGATAGTCTCGCTCTGGGATGTCGACGCCAAACTCTTTGTGCAACGCGAGGGCGAAATTCAAAAAGTCCATCGAGTCGATGTCCAACTGGTCTCGAAGATTGACTCGCGGCTTGATCTGCGCAGGATCGGCCTCCGGTGCAATGCTGGTCAGTGCGGCAAGAACTTTGGAGCGGGCTTCGTCCGGGCTCATAGTTTGTCAGGCTCCTGCAACAAGCGATCGACGGCTGACAGGAACAGTCCACCTCGATGTCCGTCGCTGACGCGGTGGTCGGCTGACAAGGTCGCGGTGATTACGGACCGCGGGACGATCGCGTTATTCACTGACCAAGGCCGGGTGACGATTTTCCCAAACCCCACCAGCGCCACCTGGGGCGGATAGATGATCCCGTAAACGGCCTCGACCCCCTGCTCGCCGAGGCTGGTGACCGTGATCGTGGGATCGGTCAGTTCGGAGCTTCTCAGGCCGCCGCTCCGTGCTCGGCGGACCAGATCACGAAACTCGCGCATCAGCTGATCGATGTTCTTTTCAGTAGCGTTGTGGAGGGCCGGTGCGATGAGGCCTCCTCCCCGCACGGAAATCGCGACCCCCAAATGCACGGCTTCTTTGACCTGCACGCGGTCCCCTTCCCAAACTGCGTTGAGGTCCGGAACCTCTTGCAGGGCGAGCGCAACGGCTTTCAGCAACAGCACTCCATAGAGCAGCCGCTCAGTCATTGGACGCTTGAGGTTCTCTTCAGCCAGCCAAGTTTCGGCGGCGTGAAAGTCGATCGTTGTCTGCAGGTAGTAGTGCGGGATTTCGCGCTTCGAGCGGGCCATTGCGGCCGCAATTGCGGCACGCATCCGGCTGGCCTGGTCTGCCGAGGGGGGCTGCGGCTTTGGCACGGACGGTTGGGACACAGAGGGTGGCGTCTTCGCGGTGGATGCTGCTGCGGCTCGTTGAATGTCTTCGCGTGTAATCGCACCGCCGGGTCCCGTACCAGTCACCGTGTGCGGGTCAACGCCGAGCTCCCGTGCGAGTCGACGCGCCGACGGCGACATTGGAAGGCGGGTGACGTCGCCAGAGGTTGAGGACGCTGCCGGGCCCGCGATTTTTTCCGCGGCGACCGCAGGCAGAGCCGCGGGAGCCTTTGGCGGCTCGCGATCGACCGAAATGGCGGGTGCTGCGACTTTCTCCTCGGCAGTCTGGCCTTCTTCGCGAATCCGAGCCAGCAGCGTGCCGACGGGGACTTTCTCTCCCACCGGCACCAGGATCTGCTCGAGTATGCCGCTGGTGAAGACTTCGATATCGATGATTCCCTTGTCGGTCTCGACTTCGGCGATGATGTCGCCGCGTCGCACGGCTTGGCCGGCGTTCTTATGCCAGGCGACGAGCGTGCCGGCCTCCATATCGGCGCCCAGGCTGGGCATCACGAAATCAGCCATGTTGGGCCACCAGTTGCTCGACGGCGCTCACAATGCGCTCGACGTTTGGCAGAGCCGCGTCTTCCAAGTGCCTCGCGTAAGGCATGGGGACTTCCAGACTGCAAACGCGGGCGACAGGCGCATCGAGCTCGTAGAAAGCGCCTTCCATAATCTGCGCACTGATTTCAGCGGCCAAGCTGCCGGTCCGCCACCCTTCGTCGACGATCACCGCTCGGTGAGTTTTAGCGACCGATTCCAGAATCGTGGGCGCATCGATCGGACGCAGTGACCTCAAGTCAACGACTTCCACGTCGACGTCCCGCGACGCAAGAACCTCGGCCGCCTCGAGCGACCGGTGCAGCGATCCGCCGTAAGTCACAAGCGTTACGTCGTTGCCAGCGCGGCGGATGGCCGCATGCTCGAGGTCGGCGGCGTCGCCCAATTGTCCCTCCATCGGGTAAAGCAGCGCGTGCTCGAAGATGAAGACGGGATCGGGCTCGCGCAGAGCTAGGCCGAGCATATACCGGGCGTCAGTGACGGTCGCCGGGGCGACAACCTTGATGCCCGGGATGTGAGCGTACCAGCCCTCCAGGCTGTGAGAGTGTTGTGCGGCGAGTTGCCTTCCTCCGCCCGTCGCCATCCTCACGACGAGTGGCACACTGATCTGACCGCCGGACATGTGCCGCAGCGTTGCCGCGTTATTCACGATCTGATCGAGCGCAAGCAGGCTGAAATTGACGGTCATGATTTCGACGATCGGCCGCATCCCACCGATCGCCGCCCCGATCCCCGCGCCAACAAACGCGCCTTCCGACAACGGTGTGTCGCGGATTCGCTCGGGGCCGAACTCGTCCAGAAAGCCTTTGCTACAGGCGTAGGAGCCGCCATATTTGCCCACGTCCTCGCCCATGAGAAACACGCGCGGATCGGACTCGAGCGCTTCACGCAGTGCGGACCGGACGGCTTCGCGATAGGTGACCTTGCTCATACCGGCACCTGAGGATGAGTTTGCGCCGCAACGGTCGAGGCATTCGTGGGGCCATCGAAGCGCGTGTAGACATCCTTGGTGACATCTTGAATTGGCTCCCACTCACCGGCCTCGGCGAAGGCCACGGCCTCGGCGACTTCGGTCGCAACTCGGCTGTCGATCGATTTGATGTCGTCGTCGTTCACCAATCTTTTCGTACGCGCTTGTGCGAGGAAGGCGTTGATGGGATCCCGCTGCTTCCACTCTTCGACTTCGCTCTTGGAACGATACAGCTCAGCGTCGTACATCGAGTGGGCGCGGAAGCGATAAGTTTTGGCTTCGAGCAGGAACGGGCGGCTGTTGGAGCGGACGAAGTCGACCGCAGCCGCCGCCGTTTGCTGCACGGCCAAGACATCCATGCCGTCCACACAGTCGGCAGAAATCCCGTATCCGGCGGCCTTCGGGTAAATCTCGGGGCGCGACTGATAGCGCTCGATGCGCGTCCCCATCGCATACAAGTTGTTCTCGCAAAGGAACAAAACCGGAAGCTGCCATAGTGCGGCGAGGTTGAGCGACTCGTGAAACGCGCCCTCAGCCACCGCCCCGTCCCCGAATAGGCAAGCGGTGACTCGCTGTCGCCCTTGAAGCTTGTCCGCCAGCGCCAAGCCAACGGCCAACGGCAATCCCCCAGCCACGATGGCGTTGCCGCCGAAGAATCGCCGGCTCACGTCGAACAGGTGCATCGAGCCACCGCGGCCGCGACTGCAGCCGTTGACCTTGCCGAACATCTCCGCCATGACGGCTCCGGCGGGCATCCCCCGGATCAAGGCGTGACCATGCTCCCGATAAGTCGAGACGAGCGAGTCGTCGCGGCTCAGGGCCGGGATTGCGCCGACGGCGACGGCCTCTTCGCCGATGTACAGATGCAGGAATCCACGAATTTTGCCCAGGCTGTAAAGCTCGGCGGACTTCTCCTCGAAGCGCCGAATGAGAAGCATCTGGTGCAAAATCGTCAGTGCATGCTCTCGATCCGGATGGGACGCTGAGGATGCGTTCATTCGAGTTGCTCCAAGGTCGAAGTATCGCCTTCCGGCAGCCCGAGCTCTCGCGCCTTGAGCAGCCGCCGCATGATCTTTCCACTACGCGTCTTGGGAATCGAGGCGGCGAATTCGATTTCCTTCGGGGCAACCGCCGCGCCAAGTCGCGTTCGAGCAAACGCCATCAACTCCCGCCGAAGTTCATCGCTGGCGACATAGCCCGGCTTGAGTGACACGAAAGCCTTGATGATTTCCAATGCAGCCGGGTCGGGCTTGCCGATCACCCCCGCTTCGGCAACCGCTTTGTGCTCCATCAAGACGCTCTCGACTTCGAAGGGTCCAATGAGATGCCCGGACGTCTTGATCACATCATCTTTCCTGCCGACAAACCAGAAGTAGCCGTCCCGATCACGCCGTGCCAGATCCCCGGTCAGGTAGAAATCGCCGGCAAAACACTTGCGGTAGCGCTCCGGCTCGTTCCAATAGCCGCGAAACATCGACGGCCAGCCCGGCCTCAATGCGAGCTCGCCCTGGACATCGGGAGCCTCAACAACCTCGACCGCGCCACTCTCGGTTCGCTGAACAATGGCCGCTTCAATTCCTGGCAGGGGCTTCCCCATCGACCCGGGCCGCACATCCATGCAGGCGAAGTTGGCGATCATGATCCCGCCGGTCTCGGTCTGCCACCAGTTGTCGTGAAACGGTTTGCCAAATGCCTCACATCCCCAAACGACCGCTTCGGGATTGAGCGGTTCTCCGACGCTGGCCATAAATCGCAGGTTTGGATACTTGCGCGTTCGAACGAGCTCCGTGCCGGCTTTCATCATCATCCGAATCGCCGTCGGCGCCGTGTACCAGACGGAAACGTGATGTTCTTCGAGAACGCGGTACCAGCGTTCAGCATCAAAATCCCCTTCGTCAATCAGGCTCGTCACGCCGTTAGTGAGGGGTGCAATGATCCCATAGGATGTTCCAGTTACCCAGCCCGGATCCGCTGTGCACCAAAAGATGTCGTCGTCGTGCAGATCGAGTGCGAGGCGTCCCGTGATATGGTGGGCAACCACCGCCTGGTGGACATGCATCGCTCCCTTTGGAGTTCCCGTCGTACCGCTGGTGAAGTGCAGCAGAGCCCACTCTTCGGGGTCGGTCGGATCAATGATGAATTGATCGCTCGCCTCCGCCATGAGCGCTCGCAGGTCGTGCGTTCCCGGAGCCGGCGCCAAAGCTTCGGTCTCGGGCACGGTGAGGACGTGTTCGAGATCAGGAAGCGACGTACGAATCGCTGCCACTTTGCGGGCATAGAGGGACTCGCTCGTGACAAGGACTTTGCCTTTGCCCAAAGCGAGTCGCGCTCGAATTGGCTCGGGACCAAACGCCGAGAAGAGTGGGCAAAAGACGCTGCGGTTCTTCAGCGTCCCGATCGCCGCGATGTAGAGCTCCGGAATGCGGCCCATCAACGCGTAGACGCGATCGCTCGGACCAACTCCCAGTTGCCGCAACGAATTGGCGAACCGATTCGTCAGTCCCCGGAGATCTTCGTATGTGTAGTCATGGGTGACGCCCGATTTGCTGAGCCAGCGCAGCGCGACGTGATTCTTCCGCGGGCCGGCGGCGTGTCGATCGACAGCCTCGTGGGCAATGTTCACACCTTGCGCGTTCGGCAGCCCGTCGAGCAAGTTGGCCGCGGAGTCCCACGAGAAAGAGCGAGCCGTCTCCGCGTAATCAATCATCCGCGGCTGAACTGCCCAATCTCTCTTCGTTTTCACGATTGTCGCAAAGGGCATGAGAGCACTCATTGCCGCCAACTAGAATCACACGCCGCACCACGCCGAAATGTGCGGGAACAGTACGATTGTGCGATTCCGCACATGCTTTTTACTGTATTTCGGCCTGCGCAAAGCCTCGAATTGCGTCCGGGGACCTGAATGCAGATGGCGTACCATGGAACCTTCCAACGACACCGTTGGAATTGTCGACGCGCAGCCGGCTCGCTAGACCGCAACGGAGACCTTTAGGGCCCAGCCCTCGGACGCGCAACGCTGTGAACTCCTATCTTGTCCGCATGACCCTGTTGGGTGTGGGTGCTATGAACTCGCCTCGGTATGCACCGGCCGGGCTCTTGGTCGAGTGTCGAGGACACCGAATCATGTTAGATGGAGGTCCGGCTTCGGACCCACGCGGGAGGCTCGACGCCTGGTTGCTCACGGATGACTGTGAATTAATTCGTGAGATTCGCGCCAGGGCCCGAGTCCGCGGCTTGGAACCAGTCGTTGGCTCGTTTTTTTCGCCTGACCTCACCCTCAAGCCTTATCCCGTGATTCATACGTCGCACGCAGCGTACGGCTACGTCCTTCAGACGCGGCGCAAGAAGATTGTGTGGGCTCCCGAGTTCCTCGTGTTTCCCAAGTGGGCTGCACGAGCTGATCTCATGTTTGCCGAGGCCGCCAGCTGGAAGAGACCGATTCACTTTGTGGGAAGAGTTGGCGGACATTGCGCGGCGGTTTCTGTCGCTGAAGAGGCCCGCCGGCTGGGTGTGCGACGATTGGTCTTCGCCCACATCGGTCGGTCGACAATTCGCGCGATTGATGCGGGCAAGCGGGCCCCATTCGGTGAGTTCGGAGCAGACGGCCAGCGTTACATCGTTCGTGTGTCTCGGGGACCGCGATGAGGCAATCCAGGAGGCTTCGGATCGTGCAGTGATACGCCCGTTAGCCGCGGTGTTTCGATAGGCCACGAAGGATAAGGACCGGACAATGCGCCAGCCGCAGCACTCGTTCAGCCACTGAACCGATCAGCAATCGATCCATGCCGGTGCGACCGTGCGAGGGCATGACGATCAAGTCAGCATGCAGCTGCTCGGCCAACGTCGTGATTTCACTTCCGGGATCCCCTACTCGAACCTGAAAATCCGCGTGGCAGAAGGGGCTATCAGCGAAACTGTCGCGAAACGTCTCTTGCGCGTGCTGGACGCGGGCTTCGTCATCAACCGTCGTCCAGATGACTCCCGGCCCAGCGATGACGAGCTGGGGGAGAACATGGATCACGTGGAGATGAGCGACGTCATCAACCAATTCGTGAGCCGTCTCCAATGCCGTCCTGGATTGCTCCGAAAAATCAAATGGAACGACGACGCAAGTTTTAGGAAACCACGCCATAATTGCTCTCCCCAAGGCTGGGGCATCATCGGTTGCTGTCAGCGATGAAATACCTTAGCGGACGCAACCTTCAGGCTTCGCGGCCGAGCGCCTTGAGGACCACGGCCAGTCGAGACATCGCCCGGTGATGGTGACGTTTGATCCGCTCGTGCGCTGCGGCCGTCGTCTCGTGGCGGCCCGCCTCTTTGCTATGCTCATTCGCCATTCGGGCTTCGATTTCGTCGTGGCTCATACGACCGCCGCCGGCTTCCAATTGCGAAATCAGCTGTTCATGACTTGCGATCAACCCTTCATGTCGGGCAATCGTTTCTTTGTGCTGCTTAAGCGCTTCGACTTCGGCTCCAAGTGCCGTTTCGAGATCCGCCAGGAGTCGAGCCTGCTCCTTTTGCCATTCTTCGATATCCTGCCGCCACATCGCAACATCCGACTTCCAACGCAAATGATCCGCGTGCAGAACTTGGTGGTTTTGAGTGCTCATAGGATTTATCCCATTGATCGACTCGGTTAGGCGCTTTCCGTACGCAGCTCGAGAATACCCAAGAGTGGACAAGCGGCGGTAAAGAACACCGTCCTTCCGGCGGCCAGCTTCGTGTCACCCCTTCGGGCCTCGCGAAGCGGGCCGCCTCCCGCAAGCCAAACCGCTGTCTCGCCTGTCAGTCACTTTGCGACCGCCTTCACTGTCACCTTGTGGCTTTTCGCCTCCTCGGACTTGGGGAGCTTAACCGTAAGGACGCCGTCCTTGTACTCGGCCGCCACCTTGCCCTCATTGACAGCGCATGGCAATTCGACCGAACGGTAGACTGAGCCGCTACGACGCTCAATGCGATGGTAGGTACGGCCCTTCTCTTCCTTTTCTTCTTTGTGTTCACCACGGATCTGAACGGTTCGCCCGGAAACCTCGACGTTGATTTCGTCGGCCTTCATCCCGGGGACATCGACAGTCAGCTGCACTTCACCGTCCGTTTCGGACACGTCCATCGCGGGAATGGAGATGCCTTCGAGCCCGCGCCCTTCGCCGTTCCAGCGGAGCGAGAATCGATCCAGCAATTCGTCCATTTCCTTCTGCAAACTCCGAAACGGATCGGTGCCCAAGATCGAGGACAAGGCCCGGGAGGCACGACGCGGAATAAGATTCGTGGACATACTTCGTTCCTTAAAGCAGCCCCAGCGTTGAGCAGATGATGCCGCACAATGCGGCGTGATTCCGATGGGCAGAGCCTTTTGCAATTCACGCGCCAAGGATTCTTCGATCCGCGGAGCCGGTGATGAACGACGGGCTTCAAGGAGAGATCGGTGAATTCTCTGGCCAAGGCGACGGGTCCAGACGTGCGTATTTGACGCTTTTTGCCGGGATTAGTGTGACAAAACCGCACACGGATTGCGGATGGCCGTGTGTCGTTGAGTCCCTTCGAGGCGATTTTGGTCGTTTTGTTTAACGGAGTTTCGCTGCAGATCCCCATCGAATTGACGCGACCTGAATTGCCGGCCCCAATCGTGCTAGGGAATCGTTGGCGATCGGAACTGCTAAAAGCACGTAATCAAACGAAGGAGTGTGAAAATGTTGAGCAAAACGAACTCGGGACGACGGCTGAAAATCGCCCTTTGCCTGGCGCTGACCCTCGGGCTTTGCTTTAGCTTCGCCAGCACCACCCACGCTCAGTACAGGTACCGCGGTTACCGCGGGTACGGCTGGCGGCCGTACGGATGGCGGGGCTACTATGGCCCCCGCTACTACGGCTATTACGGCTGGCCGTACGCTTACGGGTACTACGGCGCCACAGCTCCCTATGGGGGATACGGATACCCGTACAGATACGGATACGCCCCTGGCTACGCGTACGGCTATTACCCGTACTACAGTGGGTATTACCCTGCCCCGTGCTGCTGGTGAAAACCGGCCATTGATTCGGAAATCCCGGCCGCGAGCGTCACTGGGGCTCATGCGCAGTGGCGCTTCTGGCTT
>DASPSM010000211.1:0-2126 GCA_035623955.1 Planctomycetaceae bacterium | reverse complement strand
GATATGGGTGGTGATCTCGACCGGCCTCTTTGCGCTAGCGGCCATCGGAGTCGCCGCCCGAATTTTCGGGACAGACGCGATTCTCTATGGCAGCCACGGCACCTGGTCGGACCTGTTTCGCCGTCCGCGGCGCGCGTCGGCCGCGCCGACTCCGACGAGCGGCCTGTTGGGCCTGGCGATCATCTTCCCCACGTATTTTCTCGCGTCGAACCTGCTGAGCCGCTCGACTCTGGTTTCGCTCGACGGCCGGCTGCTCCTGGCCGCGCTCGTTACGATCCTGGTCTTCCTGCAGATTCCGCTGGCGCTGGCCGTATTGAACCGCGTCGATCTCTCCACCGGCTTTCGGCTGCAGCCCGCGCCGGTTGCCGCTTTCGCCGGCGCGCTGGTGCTCGGCGCCTCCCTCTGGCCCTTCGCACACGAAATCTTGGTGTGGCTCAGCCAATGGGAGGTCGTCGAATTCGACCCGCGGACGATTGCGGCCGCCAAAGAGCTGCTGGGCGAGATCCAGCAGGTCTCTCCCGCCTTGCTCGTCGCGACATTGGGTGTCGTGCCCGCGGTCTGCGAGGAGTTCTTCTTCCGTGGCTATCTCTTGTCCGCCTTACGCAACTCGATGTCGGCGACGCGGGCCGTGCTGCTCTCGAGCATCTTGTTCGGCGTGTTCCATCTCGTAGCGACCGATCGCCTGCACTTCGAGCGGCTGGTCCCCAGCACCGCGCTCGGGCTGGTGCTGGGCTGGCTCTGTGTCCGCTGCGGCAGCGCCTTGCCCGGCATGCTGTTGCATGCGATGCACAATTCGCTCGTGCTCGCCTCGGCCCATTATCAGCGAGAACTCGCCGACTGGGGCCTGGGCCTCGCTCAAACCAACGATATCCAGTCCGCCGGGCTGCCAGCGAGCTGGCTCGTCGCCGGCGCGATCGGCACGGCGATCGGATTGACGCTGGTCGGGTTGGGGACGCGCGGGTTGGCCGCGCGAACATCGATCAATTCGGAAGCACCATCAGACTTACGCCCGACGCTCGCCGACCCGCCACTGGACCCAAGCGTGCAACTGCCTCCGCATGCCGACGAGCGGCCAGCGTGAGCCGGTTGGATCCTTCTCCCCAATCCGCATCAAAACATCCTCATAGCGCCGCGATCCGATTTTGCAGGATCTCCCGGACAACCTGTGGATCGGCCCCTTTTGTCTGCTTCATCACCTGACCGATCAGCGCACCGATCGCCTGCTGCTTGCCCCCTTTGACGTCGGCGACGATCTTGGCGTTGGCCGCTAGCACCGCGTCGATGATCGGCGCCAGTTCGTCGGCGCCCGAGGTGATCGCCAGACCCTTTTCGCCGATGATCGCGTCGACGGCCTCCACGCCCGCGGGCTGCGAGCCGGTCGAACGTTCCATCAGGGCGGCGAAAACGATGCGGCCGCTGTTGACGGTGACCTTGCGGGCCACGATGCGCTGCAAGAGCGCTCCCAGCACGTCGGCCGAGATTGGGAACGTCTCGATTGCGAGCTGGCGTTCCTTCATCTCCCGGAGTACGTCTTGCGTCAGCCAGTTGGCCGCCTGTTTGGCGTCGCCGCAGGCCGCGACCACTCGCTCGAAATAGTCGGCGAACGATCGGCCCTGCGCGACGATGACCGACGCGTCATAGTGCGACAGATGATGGGCGGTCTCGAAGCGCTGACGCTTGGCAGCCGGGAACTCGATCAGGCCGGCGCGAATCTGCTCGCGCCACGAGTCTTCGATCGTCACCGGCACGAGGTCGGGATCGGGGAAGTAGCGATAGTCGGACGCCTCTTCCTTGCCGCGCTGGCCGAACGTCACGCCTCGCTCGGCGTCCCAGCCGCGGGTCTCTTTGGAAACCTCTCCCAGCTTCTTGCCGGTCTCTTTCCAGACGTCGAACTGCCGCCGCGATTCGTACTCAATGGCCTGCTCGACGCCGCGGAAGCTGTTGAGGTTCTTGATCTCGACGATCGGGGTCGCGACCGTGCCGCTGTTCACGGCAATGTGCAAGTTCACGTTCGCGTCGCAGCGGAGGCTCCCCTCCTGCATGTTGCAGTCCGAGACTTCGAGATACGTCAGCAACAATTTCAGCTCGTCGAGAAAGGCATGTGCCTCGGCCGGCGTGTTAATGTC
>DASPSM010000200.1:0-2798 GCA_035623955.1 Planctomycetaceae bacterium | reverse complement strand
CGACACGCCGATGATGATCGAGCCGATGATGATGCCCAAGGCCGTATTCTGATCTTGTTCGATCTCGCGCACGACCGAGAAGGGCGCGAACTTCATGATCAGCCAGAACCAGATGGTGAGGACAGCCAGTCCGAGCGTGGCAAAGACGAAGGCTGCGATCAGATGTCTAACCATCACTTGCAAAAACTCCATGGAGTTCTCCCGGTTGGACGAGTTCGTTCGTCGTTGTGATTGTCGAGCGCAGGCGGCTCACTTCCCCCCGCCCCACGAGCCGCCGGAGGCGCGCGATCCGCCACTATAAGAAGAGCCGCTGTAAGAAGACCCGCCGTAATAGCGCGGTCCGCCGTAATAGTAGCCGCTCGGCGCGGGCGTCGCCGAGGGGGGAGGGCCGCCTTTCCAGCCATTGTGCGCCGCGATGCTCAGCCAGCCGGTCGCGAACAGGCACAGCACCATCTCGATCCTGTTGAGGATCCGCATCGAGATCGATCCTTAATCGTCGTCGTCGCCAAACCCATCGAATGCGCTTGCCAAAGAGCTCTGGCGGACAACATTGCTGTTTTGCCAGCGGCGGCTTTCGAACGAGGCGCGATACAACAGCACGGCAATCGGAACGAGTGAAATCAAGAGGAGCGTGTAAAACAAGAATCGCTGATCGACCTGCGGCGTCTTCCGCGAAGAGAGGGCAATGTCGATCACGATCAGAAGGGCGCCAAACGCGAGCCAGGTCAGCGTCATGATGCCAACCGCGGGGCCCGGCTGGTTCATGCCAATCGACCAGCTCCGCCGGAGGTTGGTGACCCCAAAGGCCTTTTCGATCTCCTCCGGGCGCACGTAGATCCCCAGCGAAATGTTCTGCTCGCCCTTGCCAGTCTCGATCGAGAGGGCCTCGGGCGGGCGAATCAGGTCGCGGGTACTGACCGTTTCCCCGACTTCGACTTTCCAATAGAACTCTCCCAGCACCTGTCGCACGGTCGCCTGGCCGGTCTGAAAGAGGCGGAACGACTTGCCCGCGAAATAGGCGGACGTCTCGTGATCGTCAACGTCTCCCGGCGGGACCGGCGACACGAAATTCCAGTGGTCATCGCTGTTGACGAGCCAGCGAAAGCCGACGTTGGGGTTATAGAGCAGATATTCCTGCCAGCGGTAAACGACACCCTCTTCGGTCACGCTCCGCACGAGGAAACCGATCACCGTGTACGATGTGCCGGCAAACGTTCCGGTCGTGCCCAACGGAATCAACGGCGCGATGCGACCCGGCTTGAGCGTCTTGAGGTACCGCAGATTGCCTTGCTCGACATCGAGCAACGAGCCGCAATAAGGACACGCGACCCGCTGCGCGGCATCCGGAGCGTGCAGCTCCAGTGCCCCGCCGCACTTCGGACAGTTTAGCTGCAGCCCCTTGACCTCGCGCGCCGGCTTTTCTTCTGAAAAGGAGGACTTCGGCAAACCCAGGTCGTCGAGCGCGAGCTCGACGCCGACGTAGATCCGCGGCTCGGCGTCGCTGTAGTCGAGCGTGGCAAACTGTGACTGCGGCCCGTAAAGATCGGCGAACCGCACGGTGGCGCCGGGCTTGAATTGCCAGGGAATTTCGCCTTGCGCCGAGGCCGCCACCGCCTCGTTCCTCTCGCCAACTTTCAAGACGCCGATTTTGCCCAGGTTGTAAGCTTGCCCCGCCTCCAATTGGTCGAATGCGGGCACGCTCGTCGAGCTGTGCAGCGGAACCTCAAACGTGACGTAAAACCGTCCCTGCGCTTCGGCCAGCCAGCCCCAGCGATCGCCGCCGAAGGCCATGTACCACTCGTCCCAGACGCCCCCCGCCGGATGCTGGTACTGGACGCGGCCGACGATCTCGTAGTTCTTGCCCCGATAATTTCCCTGCAAACCCAATCGCAGGGGAGACTGCGAATCGACCAGGTCGGCCACCTTGCCGTAGTCTTCGAGGGCCTTGTCGCCGCGGGCGATGGCCGAATGACAGTGCTCGCAGATCGTCACCAGCGACGACGCGACGCGAAATTCGACGATACCCCCGCACGCCGGGCAGTGCGCGACTTTCATGGGCGCTCCTCGCGGGGCACGGAGTTGGCCGCCAACGATCCGCGGGGAACCGCCAGGGCCACGACGTCGCTCGCGCCGAGCCGCTGCTCGAGGAATTCCTTCCAATTCCAGGCCGGCCGAGTCCGGCAGCAATAGAGATTGAAACTCGCCCGGCGATGTTCGGGGAACGTGTGGCAAGCCAGGTGGGACTCGGCCAGCAGGTAGAGTCCGGTCACGCCGCCGCTCTCATCCTGGGAGCTGTCGGCAATCGGAGGAAACTGGTGCCAGTGCGGCTGTCCGATCACGCGCAGGCGCAGCCCGTCGATCAGCTCGCGGCAAACGCGCTGCAAATGCCGAAGGTCACAGAGCCGCCGCGGGTCGCAGCCGGCCGCGTCGACCAGCCACTCGGTTCCTGCTTCGAGCGAGGCGGCGACGGTGATCTCGCCGTGCTCGCGCTCAGATCGCTCTTGTCCCGCACGCAAGCGTTGCATGGGCCGCATTCTGCCAGATCGGAGGCGTCGCCGAAAGCACCTGTCTGTCAGAAACGCGGCAACCCGCGGAACGGATCACTCCGCGCAAGTCAGTTTTCGTCAAGCCCTTGAGACAGGTCTCGAAACAGGCGCGCGGAGAACGGCCAGGCGACCTCACCGGGAAAACCAGCTTTGCCCAAAAACGGGGACTGACCCCCTACCGGAAGGGCAAACCAGCGCTCCAGCCGCAACGGGTCAGGGGTCTGTCCCCGTTTTTGGGCAAAGCCGGGAAAA
>DASPSM010000178.1:0-20651 GCA_035623955.1 Planctomycetaceae bacterium | reverse complement strand
GTTGAGCCACTCGTCGGAAGCAGACCGAGTTGCTGCATCATTTTCAGGTCGTCGCGGTTCGCATAGTGGTCAACGATCTTACCACCGCTCACCTGCAACATGTGGATGTGCTGCACCTCGAAGTGCCGACCCGTCGGCTGTACGCCGACGAGCATGCCACCATTTACCGGCAACCGGCCAATACCGCGGTGCGTGCCGCTGAAGATCCCCCGCACCACGACCCACTCGCCTTCGGCCACATACTCAATCGGCGCAAAGTGGACGTCGGGAAAGGTCGTCTGAATGTCCTTCAGGATGGCAAGCACTCGCACGCGCCCAACTGGGCGACCATGGTTGCGCGTATGCTCGGCGAAAAACTCGGCGGCCGCGACCATGTCCCCTCGGTTGATTGCATCCCAATGAGCTTGGACCAGTCTTCGGTTCGCCTGCGTGTCGGTCGGCTTAACGGTTGGACTTTGCTTTGGTTCCCCTCGTGTGCCGCCGTTTTCCACCGCCGTTTGCCCGGCGGTGGCGGAAACGGCAAAAACGATCGTCGTGACCACACAAAGGGACCATCCGCACAGCGCTAGAAGAATACGGCGTCCGGTGAAACAGCAGCGCATGTCCTGTCTCCTGGGTCTGCTCGATATTCGATGTCCGCCGAGTTTCGCGACGACCCCACTGTGATGTCAGTCGGGTACCGTCGCGATATTTCGTGACTTTGGGCTGGGCAGCCGGGTACGCTGAACCCGCAATGATAGCGTCGGCGTCTGCGTTGGTCACATCGGGCGACGCGTCGGAGCCGCGCCGCCGATGCATGCCGAAAAACGTTCGGTTGCTGAAACACGAAAGAGTGTTACGGCGGAGTGGCACCTTTCAGGGTCAATCGATTTCCGAAGAACTCATCTCGGAAGACAAAACGCCGCTTTGCCGTGAGATCACGTAAGCGGCCGCCGAGCGCCTGCGCGGCATTATCCAGGGGGAGACGGTGGATTTCGCAACGAGTTTACGAAACGCTGCCGTTGGATTTGATGTCATCGCTTTCGGCCGGGGGCTTCGGGCGGTCACGACAGGTGCGATTGGAAGAGCACAGGACTAAAAGTCCTGGTGTCGGCGGTTCGCGGCGTCCACTGGCGAGGACTTCGCCGCATCTCAGGTTTGATTTCCTGGCGTTCGTCGCTATGCTTTGCCGACGGTTACGGTAATTCGACTCCTGATTGTGTATCAATGAGGTTTTGCAAATTGTCGTAACTCATTTCCGGACAGGTAGCTCAGTTGGTAGAGCACAGGACTGAAAATCCTGGTGTCGGCGGTTCGATTCCGCCCCTGTCCACCTTTTCAATTCGTGAGTGATCGCGATCACTCGCAGACCCCTGAGTTACAGGGGTCTGCGATCACTCGCAGACCCCTGTAACTCAGGGGTTTTTTCGTCGGCGCTCAAAGACTCGTGCGCGCCATCGCGACGCATTCCGGCGGTTTGCTGCACCGGATTTTGCACCGCATCGACGGCCGACGATTCTTGCGCTTTGGCGAAGTTGCTTTCGGTGACGCGCAGATAGTGCTCCTGAGCGATCAGCTTCGAGTTGGCCAGCGGCTCGCCGACGACGTGAACTGGGAACCGGGCCGCTAACTCGGTCTGGCGGGTCGCCCGCAGGTTATGGAACAGCCGCGGCCAGGGCATCAGTCCCGCCCGTTTAATGATCTTCATCAACTGTGTACGCAGATTGGCGTTTGGCTCCCGATACCGCGTGACGCAGAATTCCGTTCCCGCGCGGCTGCGAGACACAGGCCGTGTCGATGAGGGCAGCCAGGGGATTCTTTCTTGCGTCGGAGACCGTTTCCCTGGATGCTGGATGCGGTCCGGGTCGAACACTTTCCGCTAGGGCCAAGCCATGCTGAAAATGATTCCGCGAAAAAGCGGTCTGATCGCACTTCTCATCGCTTGTTTGCCCCTCACAGCGCGGGCGGTGGACGACAAGTTGACGGAGCACGAGCAGCTTTATCTGAAGATGCTTCTTGAACAGCGAGACGGGCGGGCGGGCGTCCTCCAGCATTGCATTCAAGACTGCGAAGGGGTGCTCAAGCGCAGAAAACAGCGGACCGCGGCATCCCGGGCCGCCGAGCCAACACGAGTATCGCTTGGCAACGGCCGGTATTACGACTTGGACAATACCACGAGTCGCAAAGAGATCGAGTCCCTGATCAAGTCTCTGAAAGATGAACTGGAACTGGTCGAAACTGGAGCGACGATTCCCAACGATCGGTACTGGGATCCCCAGTATCACAACACTTTGGGACTTCTCGCTGGGGACATTCACGTGCTGCAAGTGATCGGCCCGTCCGACATGCTGATCAGTGGCAAGGCATCTGGCATCGCCCCGTCCTGGGTCGCGTGGATCGAGGGTTACTCAACCAGAGATCTTGCCGATGACCAGCCTGTTAAACTCGGCGGGGTTTTCGTGTCAGATGGCACAAAGAGCTACACGAACACCGTGGGCGTCAAATCGACTGTGCGGGTCCTACGTCCGCTTATTGTCAGGCGCGACAAGGTGATCGCCGAATTTCGAGCCGAATCAAAAGCAGGCGTGATGCCCGCTTCTCAGGCTCAGTCCGTGTCGGTAAAACCGAACGCTGACACTTCTCCCGTCGGTTCTGATGCAACGCCCAAGTCGCCGCGAACGGGTTCCAACGAATTGACGGAAGACGAGCAACACTATCTTAACGCGATCCTGAAGGCCCGCGATGCGCGTGTGGATCAGCTTCGCCGCGCAATTGGACAAACGCAGCCGGCCACCACCGCCTCGTCCAAGAAGACGCACGGCACTCGCGCGACGAAGAGCGGAAGAGGTAAGCCACAAGATCAGGACTATGTCCACGTGGGCGACGAAGGCAGTAGCTCATTGGTCACGCCTTTGAAGTCTGTGCAGGCGGAGCTTGCGGATCTCGAAGTCGGGAAAAAGGTCATTGAGCCGGGACTTGTGCAACCGAGCGAGTGGAGAGCCGGCGCCGTGATGAGCTTCCGCAGGTGGGGAGGGCTGAAGGTCCTTCAAGTTGTCGGTCCATCGGACATGCTCGTCACGACCGATGTTCGCGAGTCCGATAGCCCGTGGAATCAAACCATTTGGCTCCACGGGTTCCCCACCAAGGACGTCGCAGACGGTCAGAGGCTATTCTTGCAGGAGCCAATTGTGAGCGACGGCACGAAAAGGTACGACACCGTTACCGGCGCAGCGCGCACCGTGTTTGTCTGGCGCCCACTGGTGATCGACCGTGAGAAGGTACTCGCGGAATATCGGGCGCAATCGAAGCCGATACCAGAGACGGCCGCCCGCGCCAAGCCGGTACTGAAACAGAAACCCGTCGAGCCGACGCCGGCTGATCCCGACACAGCCGCGCGCAAGCGCTTCTCTGGCGTGCTTTCCAACAGCCGGGCGCTGATTAAGGCGGGCTTACGCGAGGCCGCCGAGAGCAACCTGAAGCGGATCATCAAGGAGGCTCCAGGAACTACGATTGCCGGGGATGCGCAGCACGAATTGGATAAACTCGAAGGCCGATGAGAGAGCAAACCCTCTTGCTGCCTGCCCCGGCTGGCCTCATGCGGGCTGGTTTCCGGTCTCACCCCGGAAAGCGCGGCGGAAAGGTCGATTAGCGCTCACTCTTGTTCGCTGATTCGATGTGGGCGCCCATCGCCCCAGTCGTAGAATCGTTCGGACCGTTCATGCGGCGTGGTGATTGTTTCCACTTTGGTGCTTTCGCATAGCGTCACTGCGCAACCGATCCATAAAAATGCGGCTTCGACGCCGCGCAACCGTCGTCGGCCGCATGCCCGCTGGCCCAGCTTGAGCGGTTTAGTTTGTGGGCGGAGCGACAAAGCCCTCGCGAAAGCCCTCGCGCATTTGACGCCGTTGTTCGATGACCCGAACGGCCTCGTTCGCGGTGTTTGCAGCCGGGGTATTGGGGTATTTCTCGGCGACCTCGTGGATCAGCCGAGCTGCTTCGTCCAATTTGGCCCAAGCTTCGGCCATTTCGAGCTGCCGCTCGAGCTTCTCAATCTCACGCTTCAGCGCCGGCGCCGACATCTTCTGCGCTCTTTTCTTTTGCAGCTCCACGAATCGTTACTGCAGCGTGTTGACTTCCGAAGACGACGCCACTGGAGCATCGGCTGGTCCCCTGGGCGCTTGGGCAAATAGCCAGGTTCCCACTGACGTTGAAACGACCGCCACGACCGCAATCAACAGTGACCGCTTCATCGATTGGGCTCCTTGAATTGGCGAAACAATCCGTGCGCCAGACAGCGCGCGGATCCTACCGCTCGCGGAATCGTGCAGTCAATTGCCCGGTCTTTCAGCGTGCCTTGGCCGCCAAGGTCGGGGATGGACCGGTTTCGCCCGTTGCCGACGCCGAGTGGATCGCAGGAATCAGGCTCAGTCGCGCGCTGCTCCGTCAAAGCGCACGCGGAACGCCACACGGAATTCTGTCGCTAGCGGTAAGTCCTGACTGGTCGGAACCCGATGTTGCTGGCGCGGGCGACCGGTGATGTCCCGTCGCAACGGCGGCCGGAACTGAGTCCGCCTGAGGAGCTGCCGAACCCCCCGCCACGCGTTACCCGGTTCGGTGTCCGTTCGATCGGCCCGGTCATCGGCGTGTCATCAAAAACCTTGTCTTGTTCCGGGCGAACGATTTGCGAGTCAAAGCAGAGCTCCCGGACGTTCCCAAGCATGTCGAACAACCCCAAATCGTTTGGCTCCAAAATGCCGACCGGCCATGTGTGGTTTGCGCTGTTTGCGTCAAACCAGGCATAATGTGGTAATAACTGGTCGGTCGACCCGTAGTAACGGCCCGTCACCGTCCCCGCCCGGCAGGCGAATTCCCATTCCATCTGCGTCGGCAACCGATAACCCTTCAGTTCCCAGAATCTGTCCTTTGCCTTCATTCCCGGACCATACACTCCATCCTTCGGGTCATAGCACCACTGGTCCCTGGCAATCTTCTCCTGTTCGCTCAGCCAATCGCAGTAATGCGCCGCTTCGTACCAACTCACGCCAATCTGGGCCGAGTCATCCGTGCGGACATAGTCGCGAAAAAAAGGGTTACTTGTCACATCGTCGATCTTGACCGCCTGTCGGAAGGAGCGGTATTGGGCCCTGGTGATTTCCTGCGCCGAGATGGCAAAAGTGCGTGCAACACGGGCGCGGAATTGGGTGTCCGTCGGCGAATAACCGGGATCGGATTCGGTCGATCCCATCACAAACTCACCGCCGGTCGCAATTACGTAAGTCTGTTTTTGGGTATTGACGTACCAGCGTCGCTTTTCGCTCGACGCGCGGGCCTGTAACTGCGTCTCGTCGCACGAGAGCTTCTCCAGGACCGCTTCGAGCTGTTTCCGTTGCCCCCATTTTCGAAGCAGCCATTCGGCCGCGCCGTGAAGCCCGGGATCTGGTTCGTTCTCGTAGACAGCCAGCAGCCTCTCGATGAGGGGCTGCCGCGCAGCGGCAGGCAATTGAGACTCCGAAAACTGGCCGATCGTGAGCATCAACGCCCTGCGTATTGTGACGTCAGGCTCGACGTCGAGTTGCCGAAGAATCTCCTGCGGGTCGGCCCCGCGCGGACTTAGCCAATGAACGATGTAACTGCGAACTCTTGGGTCGGGGCTCGCCTTGAACAGCGGCCAAACCCTGTCCCCGATTCCGAGCCGCAGGAGTGCCACTGCTGAGTTTGCCCGCCGCTTCGCCAGAACTTCCTTTTGGTCCTCGTTCGCTTCCGCTGATAAATTTTTTGCGAGTTCCCCGGTGGCTAATGCGATTGCCTCGTCCTTGTGGGAGGCGAGCTTTCCGAAGAGCAACGGAAATTGAAATAACTCCGCATCCGCCAAGAGGTCGAAGAGTTGGTGCGGTCGGTCGGATGCAAAATCAGCCAGCGTTTCCGTTGCGTAAATGCGAGATGCCTCACTTCGATTGGTATCCCGAAAGATGACGGACAATGGCCCGATCAGATGGATCCCAGCGGGCCTCAAGGTTTCTCGCCAGGCCACAAAGGCGGACGGCTCCAGTGACACCAGATGGTTGGCGACCGCCGAGTTAACCGTGCCCCAGCGCGGATCGCTCGTTGCAAAACTCGCCAGGGCGCAGGCCGCTTGAAACCGCCGCTGTGCTTGCTCGTTCGTGTCGAGCGCCACGTTCCAAAGCGGCTCCGTCACCTCGCGCTTGACGGGAGCCAGCGCCGCCAGGACCACGGAAAACTGGGTCGGCGAAATCAGCAGCAAGTCGTCCCTCAATTCGGCAATCTTGCGCTGGTCCACTGGCAAGAGGCCGAGTGCCAAATTCACTTTCTTCGGCAGGCTAAGCGTGGCGTTGGCGTCTTCCTGCCGAAGCAACGGATCGGCCCAGCGACGGTAACCGTCGATTTCTTTAACAATGCCCGGGACTTCTGCCGTATCGGCGACGATGAGCTGTTTGACGAGGGCCGCCGCGTAATCGACCTGGCGTTTGTTCTCGATCTCGTGGGAAATTGCCAGACCGGAGAAGGCCAGCGCGATCAACATCGCGGCTGCAATCGCGACGCGAACGCCGTGAAACCGCGCTCCTTTGACCATCATCTTCCGCTGCGGCGAGGTCCATTTCTTGGGATTGATCAGCAATCGGATGTGGCCGTACTCCCGCAGCGACGGCAGATGCCGATTCGTCGGCCTGGCATTCCACAAGGCCGATCGTTCGGCCAGCAATAACTCTGCCCGGCCTTGCCGGGTCTCCTTTTGCTTGCCTGTCAGCCAATCTCGCAGAGAATGAACCAGATAGTCGTGGGTCAGTTGGTAATACTTCGGACCGACGACAGCGGCTCTCGCCCCATCGGCAGCGTCATCTCCCTCGGGATCGGTGGGCGTGATGAGCCGGATTTCGCCGTCCAAAATGCGGATCAGATCTTCGAAGTCCGTCCGGCGATTCGCATAGCCGGAAGCATCCAGCAGCTCCTGATACGAGCGCATGTTGCCCTTAATGTCGGTGCCGGATTCCGGCAACAGGGCTTTCAGCACGGCCCGAGCCGCTTTTTGATGAAGACGATGCTTCGGGTTCGCCGTGGCTGCACTGAATGTCTCCTCCAAGAACGTCACACCGACACCCTCGGTTCCACCGACCGCTTTGAGCGAACCCGCTGTCCAAGGCTTGGCCTTCATCATCTCGGCGAACAGGGCCAACCGCACGCAGATGACTTTGCCCTGTTGCGAAAGCCCTGAGACGGCTTGATCCAAAAATCGCTGCTCGTCAGTCGTGAGTTCCGTCCCAAATTCCGGCAGAGCGCCGTATGCCCGCCCATACGCTTTGAGCACTCGCTGTGCATGACGAACGTCAAACAAGTCGACCGCGGCGATGTTGTGGCCCTGGACCAATTTGACTTCCACTTCATCCAGAAACCGAGTCACCGCCATCCAGAAATCGTCCCGGACCATTAGCAGGCATTGGACCCTTCCCCCATCACACTGGCGCAGGGCTTGAGCTAAATCCGAGTTCTGTTGCTGTCCGTTGCTGTGCAGCCATTGCTCGAATTGGTCGAGCACAAGCAGCACTTTGCGACCGTGTGCGAGCCCTTGGCCCCGCCGAAGAGCCGCTAACGTCTCTTTGACATCGAGATTCTCGGGCAATCCGGGACACCGCTTGCGCAGCCCGTGGAGCAATCGTGATTCGGTCTCGCCGGCGGTCGCTTCGACGTACACCGGCAGAACATGGTCGCCGAGCCGGGGGAGCAAGCCGGCCTTCACCAACGATGATTTTCCGCAGCCGGAAGGACCGTAGAGTAGCCCAACCGGAACAGCTTCGTCCGGATCGGTTTCTTCGATTCGGGTCTTCCAGAAGCGGATGCTGTCGGGAAGACCGTCTCGGTCTCGTGGACCCGGCAAGAGTTCCAAGAAAAAGTCTGCGTCATGGCCATCGAATGACCTCAGCCCCTTCGGCACGATCTTGATCGCCCGACTAACGGATGCGACACCCGGGGCGGACGGAGCGGCTGGCAAAAGCGTGTCTGAAATTGTTTTTTGGCCTGCCTCAATTGTCCCTTCGATATTCGGACGACCGAGAAAGTGCCTCAGATCGTCAGCGAAGTCCTTGGCCGTCGTGTATCGGTCGGATGCGCGCTTTGACAGTGCTTTCAAGCAAATGCGTTCCACTTCCTTCGGAATCGTGTCGTCGTGCTGCCGCGGAGGACGCGGTTCCTGAGTTGTGATCTGCTCGAAGATCTGCGACATCCGCTCGCCCCGAAACGGAGGATGGCCGACGAGGAGCTCGTACAAGACGACTCCAAGGCCAAAGACGTCGCTGCGACCGTCGACACGATGTCCTTCGCCCCGAGCCTGCTCCGGGCTCATGTAGCTCGGAGTTCCCGCACATGTCGGCCCCGTGCCCACATGCTCTTCTCGCAAGGCCAGGCCGAAGTCCACGACGAACGGATTGCCGTCAAGGTCGATGAGAATGTTGCGGGGCTTCACGTCTCGATGGACGAGTCCCTGCTTATGCGCATAGTGCAGCGCGTCAGCCACAGTCGCCATCAGCTGAGCGGCTTGCTGCCAAGACAGCCGATGAGCCCGAATCCGAGTGGCGAGATCGGTGCCTGGGATGTACTTCGAGACGATGAAGAAGGGGTGCTCGGCCGTGCTCCCCACGTCATAAACGGGAACGATATGCGGGTGCTCGAGACTGGCAACCGTGCGGGCTTCGGTCAGATAGGGTTCGGCGTCCTCGGGGCGAGCGACCCGGTTCGCGTGAGGCACCTTGATGGCCACCGAGCGATTGAGTTGCTCGTCACGCGCCAGATAAACGACACCGAAGCCTCCCCTGCCCAAAAGTTTCTCAACTCGAAAGCGTCCGATCCGCTCCGGCAGCAGGCTCAGTTCCAGGGCCTGCGGCTCGGGGACATCCCCGTTTTGAATCGTCCGCCCTTCCGCCACGACCGATTTTGTTGAGTCCGGCGGTCTCGACTTTGTGTCGTCAGGTTTGTTGGAGATCGAAGGACGAGGAGAGTCCATTGAGCACGGATGCCGGTGAAAAGGAGATGGCTTTGCCGGCGAATTGGGCAGCCCGCATTGTCGCGCCGCCAAATCGGGCATTCAAGAGTCTGCGTCTGGACGAGGCTAGGTGGATTTACCAATTCGTCCGTCCGTCGATGCAACCCAGACGCTCGGCACTGGCGGATCTCGCTGTCGATCCTGCTTTCGCTGAAGACGTCGGTCTCAGCGGCAGGAGACTCACCGGCGTTCCGTTTCGAGGGTTTCAGCCCGTGTTGCAGGAGCTACCGCAGCTCGCATGTTGGGAGCAATCGCCGCTGCTTGCTTCGCACGAACTGCTGGGGGCGCAGCTTCCAGAGCAGCAGTTTCCACACGGATCACAACATTTTGGATCCTGACCCCCGCATGATTGGCCGCCCTGGCAGCAGCTCGAAGTCTGGCACAGGGTCTGTTCAAACTTCTGAATCGCGCACAGCAGCTTCTCGATGGAGAGGCACGCCGCGCTCGTGTTGCAAGTGATTGGAGCGCAGCAACTCGGTTTGCATTGGGAGGGCGCGCAGGCAGCGACGCATGACGTCACACTACTGGCCGACAACAGGCTTCGATCCTCGAGCGATTCCATCGCGGCGACTGGACTAAAAACACGGCGCTGGCGCCTCGAAGCAGCAAACGTCGACTTCGTCAAGCGTCGAAGCATTGATCGATCTCCTGTTGAACTGAGGGATCTCACTCAAAGCATGCCCACACGAACGCTTAGTAGACAGGCGTAGACCGGCAACCAGCGTACGCGGGTCAGTGGGCCGCAAGCAAGAAAAAAAGGCGGCGGGCCCGGGTTCCCGCTAGTGGCACCGGCGCGCGATTTCGCATGGTCACGGGCCGTGAGAGCTTGCTGCTGGAACAGTGTCCCGACGCGATTTTCGCATTCACAAAAATTCTTGCTTGGTGCCCCGTCGCAGAAATCGTGGTCGGGTATGCCAGGGCACAGGCCGTTGGCCGAATGATCTCCGACCTCATCGTGGAGTCGGGCAATGTGCACCCATTCTTGAGCGAACATCGGGCAATTTGCCGACCATGCTTGACGAACTGGCAGCGTGCGGGCGAGGCGCTAATAATCAACGCTTTCCGACACGGATGATTGGAGAGCACAGGAGATGACGGCCCAAAGCCCCTCGGCGGCCGACGAATTCCAGTCGGCGACGGACTGCAGCTCGTTTGAACCGATCCACGCCATTGCGGGGCTCCGCGAGCAGATTCGCCCCGCGCTCGTGGGCCTCGTCATGCTGACGTTGCTCACGGGCATTGTTTTTCCCCTGGCCACAGCCGCCATGGCGATCCCCTTGTTTCCGCGTCAAGCCGGGGGCAGCAGGGTGACTCGCGACGGAGTCATCGTGGGCGCGGATTTCATCGGGCAGGCATTCTCCAACCCCGCGTACTTTCATCCTCGACCCTCCGCGGCGGGTGACGGGTACGACGCGACCGCCTCGGGCGGCACGAATCTTGGCCCTGCGAATCCGAAATTGCGCAACGGCGAGAAAGCCAGCCCCGGCGGCGCGAAAAAAGGGTTCGCCGGTGTGCGGCAACTGGCGGATGCCTATCGTCTGACAAATCGACTGGCACCCAGCGTTGCCGTGCCAATCGATGCCGTGACCCGCTCGGGGAGCGGTTTGGATCCGCACATCAGTCCCGCCAATGCCGCGTTGCAGGTTCCGCGAGTGGCACGCGAGCGGCATCTCACCGAAGAGGCGGTGCAGCACGTCGTCGACGAACATACGCAGGGACCACAACTCGGTTTTTTGGGACAGCCGCGTGTCAACGTGCTCGCCCTCAACCTGGCGCTGGATCGCCTCGCGGCTCGAAGGTCGTCATCGTCCCCCTGATTCCTTCAGCAGGTTTTCCGTGATGCAATGGGTCGAATACGCAGTTTTTCTCGCGATACTCGTGGTCCTGGCACAACCCGTCGGCACCTATCTCGCGCGGGTTTTTGAACGGCAACCCACGTTTGTCGACCGGCTGCTTTGCCCCGTGGAAGCGGCGCTTTATTGGCTGCTCGGGGTGGATCCGAAAAGGGAAATGACCCCTTTGGTCTATTTCGCCAGCTTTCTCGGATTCGGAGTCTTGGGTGCCTTCCTGCTCTACCTGATGCTCGTCTTCCAGTTGTTCTTGCCGGGTGGGCCTGGCAGCGGTCATTTGACGACGCCCATATCGGCCGACCTGGCGGCGAATATCGCGGTGAGCTTTTCGACGACGTCAACCTGGCAGTCATACGCCGGCGAATCGACTCTGCGGTACCTCGTGCAGGCGATCGGCCTGACCTCGCAGAATTTTCTCGGCGGCGCGGCGGGCCTGGCCGTGGGGATTGCCGCGATTCGGGGGTTCGCCCGCACGAAGTCCCAGACGCTCGGGAATTTCTGGGTCGACCTGATCCGCGGATTACTTTGGGTGCTGCTCCCTGTCTCGCTGGTGGGCAGCGTGATCCTCGTCTGGCAAGGAGTGCCGCTCAATCTGAGCCCCTACACCGTAGCCCGCACGCTGGAGGGCCAAACCCAAACGATCGCACAAGGTCCCGTTGCCGTCCTCGAGTTCATCAAGAACCTGGGCACTAACGGCGGCGGATTCTTCAACGCCAACGGAGCTCATCCCTACGCCAATCCCACGCCACTGAGCAACTTTCTGGGACTGCTCGCGATCGCCGTGGTGCCCGCCGCGCTGCCGCTGACATTCGGACGGATGGTCGGCCGGCCGCGCGCGGGGGTGGTGTTGTTGGTGGTGATGATCTTGCTCTTCGTGATCGGCCTGGCAGTCGGCGACGCTTTCGAAGCGCCCGATCCCCCGCGGCTGGCGGGCTTGGGAGTCGCAGGTGGCAACATGGAGGGCAAGGAGGTGCGCTTTGGCGTGGGCAGCTCGGTGCTGGCGGCGGTCGTTACCTCGAACGGTGCGACCGGTTCCTACAACTCGATGCACGACTCCTACCAGCCGCTGAGCGTCCTGGTGCTGACGCTGAACATGCTGCTGGGCGACGTCGCCTTCGGTGGTTTGGGGTCCGGGCTCTACAGCCTGATCATGGTGGCGCTCGTTGGGATTTTTATCGCCGGGCTGATGGTCGGCCGGACCCCCGAATACCTCGGCAAGACGATCACGGTTGCCGAGGCCAAGCTCGTCGCGCTGCATGTCCTGCTCACACCGCTCCTTGTCCTGCCGCTGACGGCGTGGGCGGCTCTCTCGCCAGCGGGACGCGCGGGCTTAGTGACGAACGACGGCTCGCATGGCTTCACGGAAATTGTGTTCGCCTTCGCCTCGTGTATGGCAAACAACGGCCAGAACATGGCCGGCTTGGATGCGAACAATGTCTTCTACAACGTGACGACGGCAGTCGCGATGGCGGTCGGGCGCTTCGGTCCGGCCGCATTGGCGCTCCTGTTGGCAGGTCGACTGGCCGCCCAGGGCCGCAAGCCGACTACGATCGGCTCGCTCCCCTGCGACACGGTCACTTTTGGCGCGTTGGTGCTCGGCGCGGTGTTGCTCCAAGGGGCGCTCTGCTTTCTGCCCGCACTGGCGTTGGGGCCGATCGCGGAGTATTTACAGCCGTAATGCCGACGCGGGTCTGCAGCAGAAGGCTGCTTACTGCAGGAACTCAGTCCCACGCTCGGTGCCATAACATGCTCCGTTCGCGCAACTCGGCGCGCGACTTAAGCCGCAATTAGGGGGCGCGTGCGCCAGGTTGTAAGCCTCCTCGCTTTTGGCTGCCTCGAAGGCCGCGGCGACGCCCCGATCCCATTCCGGACCGCCGTCACCGGGAATCGGGCGAAATTGCGAACGTCGGAAATTGACGTCGAGGGAACCGAGCGGAACCGGCACGTCGGGCTCGACTCCTTCACCGTCGATCGGACGTCCCTTGGGGGACAGAAAGTGCGCCGTGGTGAGCACGAGGTCGCCGGCAACCGACTGCAGCGGAAAGTGGGTCTGCACGCTGCCCTTGCCGTAGGTCGTCTCTCCCACAATGAGGCCGCGTCTGCTGTCCTGGATTGCCGCCGCAAAAATCTCGCTGGCGCTCGCGCTGTGGCGGTCCACCAGGACTGCGAGCGGAAGCCCGCTGGCCCAACCCGCACCGTGGGCATACTCGACGGTATCGTCGGAGGAGTCGCGTCCGCGAGTCGAGACGATCGCGCCGCACGGAATGAACTGGCTTGCAGTCTCGACAACCATCGTCAAGAAGCCGCCCGGATTGCCGCGCAAATCCAGGATCAGAGACCGCATGCCACGGCGATTGAGATCCAGCAGGGCCTGCTCGAGTTCCCGGGGCGTTGTTTCAGCAAATCTTTCGAGCTTGATGTATCCGACACCTTGATCCAACAGCGTTGCCGTGCTGATGCTGTGGACCTCGACTCGGCGGCGCCCGATCGCGAATTCGGCGGCGCGATCGCCGCGCCGAACGCGCAGCGACAGGCGGCTCCCTTCCGGGCCAGCGATCAGCGACACCGCGTATTCCAGCAGCGCGCCCGACATTTCGTGCCCGTCGATCGATTCGATCACGTCTCCCGTCATCAATCCCGACTCGGCCGCCGGACTGTTCGCCAGCACGCGGTTGATTCTCATGCCCTCTTCGACCGCCTCGATCTCGACGCCAATCCCGACGACGTGACCCTCCAATTCGACCAGCGGATCCCCCTGCTTTGTCGACGGGGCGAACGCGGAATACCGATCGAGCGAATCGAGGGCCCCGAAGACGAATTCCAGCGCGATGGCCGTCGCCGCCGTTGGTGAATCGCGCTCGGCAACCTGCATGAGGTGGCGCGCCGATCGGTAGGCTTCCGATCCATCCGACACGCGAGCGCGAGCCAGCTCCCCCAGTTCGCTGTTGATGTCGTCGAGAGTTGCGCTGCGGGAAATCCCGCTCGCCTCGAGAAAGGCCGGGTTTCGCACGGCTTCCCGCAGGCTTCTGGCCGCGTGGTCCACGCGGACCGCGTAAGCCGAGGGGTGCAAATGCCGGGCATCGATCAGGTTCGAGATCTCGGCATAAAGCGCCAGGCTCTGTTCCGGCGACAGCGTTTGGAGCACGTGGACGATCGCCGGAGTTTGATATCGACTCGTCAATCGGCGACGAATCCGCTCCCCTTCGGACGACGCGTCGATGCCGCGGTCGCGCGTTCGGTGCGAACCTCCACGCAGCGACGGAGAAAAGTCCTCGTCGTAAGGGTTGCCGGGGAATTCATCCGGATCGCGATAAGGACGCCGGGTGGGCGGTAGCTCCACAACGACGACACCGACTTTCGGCGCTGCGCGATCGTCGCACCGCCCCAATTCCGGCAACCCCAATGCCACGAGCGCGGCGAAATAAACGACGAGCCGCGGCATCGCATAAAGCAGACGAGCCGCGTTCCGTTCCAAGTGGGTTTGGCTCGCGATCATCGTACCAATTGGTTGGTGACACATGGGCTCCTCCCTTCCCTGAGAGATTGGCTTCGTCCGCGACTCGCGCCGTGCGAATCGAGCGGCTGCAATCGTCGTTCCCGATGCGGTCTTGCGGCTGAATCTGCCGGAGCGAGACGAATCAGCCCTGGCGAAGGGCCCCGCCGTCGAGGTCATCCTTCCCGCTTACCCAAAACAAAGGTTTCGTGAGCGACAAAGATCGTGCGCGACGTTAACCTGCGATGTGCGATTGAGCACAAGCGTGCGAATCTCGCTCACTGAATGGAGCGCCACTAAAATCTTCGCGCGCGCAGCATTCGAGGCCTCTCAACTCGATTTTTTCGCATGAATTCTCCGCACAGAATCGCGGCCCGCGAGCCCAAAAGCCGCGACCAGCTGGCCCGCGAGCTGCCACTGCACCGGCAAAAAGCCGGGGCAGTCCCACGGTGGCCGAGCGCAACCCGTCCACCTGAAAGCCGGCCCCGAGTAAACTGAGCCCGCAACCGCATCAGGGTTAGGTCAGTTGCTGCTGAGACTGCACGCCGCGGGCGAAAGACTGAACGTGATCGGCGCTCGAGATATCGATCGACGCCGTCAGCGTCGCGGTGGCGATCCCCCGGAAGCAGCCGACGACGGGAGCGGCTTGCTCGGGTCGGGCTGACGCGGCCAGCGCGATATGCTGATCGGCCACGGCGAGCCCCTGCGTCGGGTCATAGCCGCGCCAGCCGGCCCAAGGGAGATAGACCTCGGCCCAGGCGTGCAAATCGTGCGCAAATTCACTCAGCCGCTGCTGATATCCGCTGACGAAGCGGGCGGCCAGGCCGACGCTGCGGCAAGCATCCATGTAAAGGACAACCAGGTCACGGCAGGCGCCCGTCCGCCGCGAAAACGTCTCCAGCGCGGGCCACGGGCTGCCCTGCTCGCGGTGCTGGACCGTCCAGGTCGAGGAAAGTCTCTCGGCCAGACGGCTAAGAAAGGGCACGACCTGCTGATCGACCTCGGCTGCGACATCTGCGGCGAAGCGGCCAACTGGATCGTCCGCGTGAATCTCGCCGGCCCGCTTGCGCGCGGCGGCAACGAGCGGCTCCTCCACCGGGGAATACGACATGGGGAGCAGGAGCCGGTTTGGCGGCAGGATGAATTCGAACGGATTGTGGCGAATGGTCGTGACGACCGACTCGGCTCGGATTGTCAGCTCCGAAGACAGGCCGTTGAACCAGGCCAGCGAGACCACGTTTCCCTCGGCATCGAGCGAACTCGAGAGCCCGGCCGGCTGCGGCTTGACGACGAGGCGAAAAGACTCCAGCAGCTGCCCGCCATCAACCCGCGGCCGCATCCGAATCAGGTGGGGCTCGAGAAAAACCGGCTGGTTGTAGACGTAGCGGGCGAGATGCGTAATTTCGAAAGGCACGTTGGGAGGCTTCTTCCTTTGTCGGTCGTCGGTCTCAAATGCTTTGAAAGGACAAATGACGAAATCCGGAATGACTCAATGACCGAAGCTCGAAACGAAGAGGCTTTCCTTAGTGCTTCGCACTTCGTGCTTCCTTCGTCATTTCTGGCTTCTTCTAACCAGTCGCGTCGCGGTCGGGCAACCTGATGGGGACCACTTGCGGTTCACGGAGTTTTTCCAGCACGGGCTCCATCCAGCCGGTCGGCAGCTCGCGGACCGAGTCGCGGAGCCGCTCCTGCCACCAGTTGGAATTCTCGGCCAGGTCGCTCTTTTCGAAACGGTGCTCGACGATCTGAAAGGTATTACGAGCGTACATCACGACGTCGACGGGAAAATCGACGTCGGCGGCGCTGATTCTCGTCGAGTCGAACGCCAGGCAGCCGACCTTGAGCGCGAAGCGCATCGGATCTTCGTACTTCAGCGTCCGGTCGAGCACCGGTTTGCCGTACCCCGACGCCCCGATGATGTGGTACGGCGTCCCGCGGCCGATCTCGACCCAGTTCCCCTCGGGATAAAGCAAAAACAGTTTGTGCTCGCGGTCCTTGGCCAGCTGCCCGCCGATCAGGGCGTGAATGTTAAAGCGGAACCCCGACTGCTCGAGCGACTGCTTGTCTTCTTCGGCGACGCGGCGGACCTGTTGGGCAAACAGGTTGGCGACGCGGAACAGCCGACCGAACAGGGGCTGCTCGGCGTCTTCGATGATCTCCTCAAAGTAGGTGAGGGCCTTGTCGCGGACCGCACGCAGGCCGGAGGACATCACGAAAAAGGCGGACTGCTCGTCCTGGTAGACCCACACTTTTTTCGCGGTGATGCACTCGCTCCCGGAGATCACGCGCGTGTCGGCAATTCCCACGAGCCCGTCTTCCACTCGCATCGCCAGGCAAAATGTCATTCGGAAGCCCTCACACCGATTGCGCTCGAGGCGGCCCCAGCCGCGAGTTGCGCGGCTCCTCCTGAAACAGCCGCGACATGCGCGGCTGCTCCTGATACCGGTCGGACCGCGAAAAATGTATCACACACTGCTTCACCCACCAAGTTGAGCCGCTTCTGCAGATCGTCGACGAACTCGTGGAGACCGCGGGAAATAATCTCCTCGGCTTTAGTGTAGGCCAGTTCGGCGCGGAGCTGCCCCAAAAGTTGTTCCGGCCGATTGCTGAAGCTGCCCGTCTTTGAGGCAGAAATCGCGTGCAGCGATTCGTTGGCCTCGGTCAGGCAATAAAGGACGGCCCGGGGAAACTCCCGGTCGAGAACCAGGAACTCGACGACGCGAGCCGGCGTGATCCGGCCGTGCCGCTGACGGTACATCTCGAAGGCGCTGGCCGATCGCAACAGGGCCGACCACTGAATGTCGTCGTACGGGGTGCCGACGTCTCGCGGCGTCGGCAGCAGGATGAAGTATTTGACGTCCAGGATCCGCGACGTTTTGTCAGCCGTCTCGATCGCGCGTCCCAAGCGACAGAATTGCCACGCCTCGCCGTGAGTCATCGTGGCGTCGGTGATCCCCTGAAACTGCTGCCCCGTCAGCCGCACCTGCTCATAAAACTCGTAGGGATTGTCAAAGGCTGCCCGGTAACCGCTCGTATCCTTGAGCATCAGGAAGAAGCGGTTGATGTGCTCCCACATCTCGGAAGAGATAATTTCGCGCACGCTGCGAGCATTCTCGCGGGCCGTCGTCAGGCAGGAGAGGACCGAATTCGGATTCCGCCGGTCAAAGGTCAGGAAGCGGATGACGTTTTCCTTTGTGGCCGCTTCGTAACCGGCCGTGAAGAGAGCGTCGTCGCCGGTGGTCACCACCAGCGGCCGCCACTGCTGCACCGCTTGCCCCGGCAAATCGAGGCTGAGATTAAGGTTCACCGAGATGAAGCGGGCGACGTTCTCCGCGCGCTCGACGTAGCGGCACATCCAGTAGATCGAATCGGCGACGCGAGAGAGCATCCGTTAGGCGTCCTCCGCCACGATCCACGTGTCCTTGCTGCCGCCCCCCTGCGACGAGTTCACGACCAGCGAGCCTTTCTTGAGCGCCACCCGCGTCAATCCGCCCGGCAAGACGAAGATCTCCTTGCCGTAAACGATGAACGGGCGCAGGTCGACGTGGCGGCCTTCCATGCTGCCATCCTCGACGATAACCGGGCTCCGCGAGAGGTTGAGGGTCGGCTGCGCGATGTAGTTGCGGGGCGCAGCCTCGATTCGGCGGGCGATTTCTTCCCGCTCGGCGGCGCCGGATCGCGGACCGATTAGCATGCCGTAGCCGCCCGATTCGTTGGCCGGCTTCACGACGAGCTTTTCGAGATTCGCGAGCACGTGCGATCGCTGGGCGTCGTCGAAACAAAGATAAGTGGGCACGTTGGGGATGATCGCCTCCTGCGCCAGGTAGTATTTGATCATCTGCGGCACATAGGCGTAGATGACTTTGTCGTCGGCGACGCCGGTGCCGGGGGCGTTGGCCAGGGCCACGCGGCCGGCCCGGTACACGTCCATCAGGCCGGCAACGCCCAGCATCGAGTCGGCGCGGAACGTGTTCGGATCGAGAAAATCGTCGTCGATCCGGCGGTAGAGAACGTCGATCCGCTCGAGCCCCTTGGTCGTCCGCATGTGCAAGAAGCCGTCTGAAACGACCAGGTCCCGACCTTCGACCAGGTCGATCCCCATTTGCTGCGCCAGGAAGGAGTGCTCGAAATAGGCGGAGTTGTAGAAGCCCGGCGTGAGCAGCGCGACGCTCGGCGAGAGGATCTTGCTATCCATCAACGACTGCAGCGCATCGAGCAGGCGGCTGCAATAGTCGTCGACCGGCCGGACGCGGGCCCGCTCGAAAAGAGCCGGGAACGTCTGCTTCATCAACTGGCGGTTTTGCAGCAGGTACGAAACGCCGGACGGGCAGCGCAAATTGTCCTCGAGGACGTAGAAAGCGCCGTCCTGGTGCCGGACCAGGTCGGTCCCCGTGATATGGCACCAGACTCCCTTGGGCGGATTGAGGCCGATGCACTGCCGCCGAAACGACGAAGCGGTCTGGATCACGTGCTCGGGGACGATGCCGTCCTTGACGATCTTCTGCTCGTGATAGATGTCGTCGATGAACAGGTTGAGGGCCGCAATCCGCTGGGAGAGCCCCCGTTCGAGCCGATCCCACTCGCTGGCCCCCAGAACCCGCGGGACGATGTCAAACGGAATGATCCGTTCCGTCCCTTCGCCGTCGCCATAAACGTTGAACGTGATCCCCAGCCGCAGCATGGAACGGTCAGCCGCGAGTTGACGCCCCTTGAGGTCGTCGTGGGCCATTCGCTGCAGATAGGAAAACAAAGTTTCCGATTCCCGCCGCGGCAATCCTGTGGGCTGGAACAGCTCGTCGTAGAAATTGCCGACCTCGTAGTGGGCAAACGCGCCGGTTGTCAGCCGGACGGGTTCCGGCGTCGTCGCAGCCTGAGTTTGCGCCGACGCCTGAGTTTGTGTCGCGGTCTGAGCTTGCGTCGCAGGAAGTTGCGTCACGGCAGAAATCTCGCGAGCCGAGGGATCCACGAGGGCGAGATGGGTGAGTTGTCGGGATTTCGATGAAGCGAACGCAGAGAGCTTCGCCCGAATCTCGGCATGAGCACTTCATGCGCCGCGTTTAACCGATGGTGGCTGGGTCGCTCTAAACTCATCGATTCGAGAAACTTACGACAATCCGAGCGTTCCCGCAATCGCAGATTTATGCACGATTCCTGGCGCGGCCCCGCACGATTTCTGGGCTCCCATCGCACGAATCAATAATTCAACCGCGCCGGCGTCCCGCGGACCACCGGGACGTCGAATAAGATCGGCAAGTCGCGGCCGAAAGACTCTTGGACGCGGGCTGTTAGCTCGTCGGGATCCGTGACGCGGTCGGCCTCGACGCCGAACGACCGTGCCAGGGCAACCATGTCGACTTCCGGCTTGGCGATGTCCATTCCCTCGAAGCGGCCTTCGTTGGCCCGCGGCAGGCCCATCCCCTGAGCGCCGATTTTCAGAATCTGGTACTGGGCGTTGTTGCAGATCACGAACGTGACCGGAATCCGGTACGCGGCCGCGGTCCAAAGTCCCTGAATGCCGTAAAGCGATGCCCCTTCGCCGAGGATCGCCAGCACCGGCCGATCGGGCCAGGCGAGCTTCACGCCGACGCTGCAGCCCAGGCCCCAGCCGAGCGCCCAGCCGCGGTGGCCGAAATATCCGGTCGGATCGTGGATGGCGCCCAGCCGTTCGAGCAGCGTCCCCGTTGTGGTGACGGCTTCCTCGACGACGGCAATGTTCTTGGGGAGTGACCTGGCAAGCGCGGACATAATCGTCGCTGGCGTCAGCGGGCGCTGGCTCCATTCTGCGGACGCACGGGCTTGGATCTGCTCGCGGATTTTGCGGTGGACCTGGCCGCGTTCGGCACCACGCTTGGCAGCAAATTCTCGTTCCGGCGCCGTCATGGTCGACCGCAAGAGCGACGCCAGCTCCGCCAGACCGGGCTTCGGGTTCCCCGCCAACGAGACATCCGTGGCGTAGTTCTTGCCCAGCTGCCATGGATCCTGATCGAGATGAATCAGCCGTGTGTTCTCCGGAATGGCCCGCGCCGGCTCCTGATAGACATAGAGCCGAAAAAGATCGGTCCCCACCACGAACAACACGTCGAACTCGCTCAGCCGCTGGACGATTTCGGGCGAGTAAATCGGCATGCCGGGGGCTGACAATGGATGCGTGCAGGGGAACGCGAGTCGGCCGTGTGTGGTTCCGGCCTCGGCCATCACGGGCGCTCCGAGCGCCTCAGCCAGCGAGACCAGCTCAGCGACGGCACTGGCTTCTTGCACGCGGCTTCCCGCGAGAATG
>DASPSM010000162.1:0-5374 GCA_035623955.1 Planctomycetaceae bacterium | reverse complement strand
CGCAGTTCAGCATCGACCGCGCAGGCTGCCCGATCTTCTGGGTGGGCCCCGACGCGAAGATCCTCTACGTCAACGAGGCGGCATGTCGGATGCTTGGGTACTCGAAGGAGGAACTCACAAGCAAGACCGTCCGCGACATCGACCCCCTCGTCTCCGACCCCGCGAAATTCGCTGCTGCCTGGGAGGCTGTCCGGCGACAGGCTTCGGTCACTTTCGAGACTAAGCACGTGACCAAGGACGGGCGCGTGCTCGACGTTGAGGTCACGACCAACCCCATTCAATTCGATGGGGGCGATATGGACTGCACGATGGTGCGCGACATCACGGAGCGGAAGGCGGCTGAGGAATCGTTGCGGAAGAGCGAAGAACGCAACAGGACCATCCTTCGGACGGCAATGGATGGATTCTGGCGACTCGACAGGCACGGCCGTTTGCTGGAAGTAAACGAGGCCTTCTGCCGGATGAGCGGTTATAGCGAAGCGGAGTTACTGGCTATGCACGTCTCCGACCTGGAAGCAGTTGAGACGCCCGCCGAGGTAGCCGCCCACGCGCTGAAGATCGCCAGGCAGGGGGCCGATCGCTTCGAGAGCCGGCACCGCCGCAAGGACGGGAGCAGCTACTCCATCGAAGTGAGCGTCCAGCATAGCCCCCTGGAAGGAGGTCAGATGTTTGCGTTCCTGAGAGACATCAGCGAGCACAAGCAGGCCGAGCTGCAAACGAGCGAGCTGCGCGAGCGCTTAGCCCACGCCAATCGATTGGGAACGCTCGGTGAAGTTGCCTCAGGTCTGGCACACGAACTCAACCAGCCGCTCACTGCCATTCACATGGATGCAAACACAGCGCTGTCCCTGTGTGGGAGCCTCGCATCCCCTGGGTTAAACAGATGCCTCCACCGCCTCAGCGAACAATCGTTCCGCGCCGGCGAGATCATTCGGCGGATGCGTTCTTTCATCCGTCGGGACTCCTCCTTCAAGACCGTCGATGACATGAATAGGCTAATCAAAGAAGTGCTCAGTTTGCTGGGCAATTACCTGAGTGAAAACTCCGTGGCGCTTAAGTTGGACCTCGCCGAACGACTGCCTCCAATTGAGGTCGACCGCATTCAGATTCAGCAGGTGCTGGTCAATCTAATACGCAATGCCGGCGAAGCCATGGCTCAGAATGTCGATGTGGCGCGAGTGCTGTCGTTACGAACGAAGAGAATTGAGAGGTTGGTCCAAGTCAGCGTCACGGACACCGGTTGCGGCATCGAGCAGAACATCGTCCCCAAGCTGTTTTTTCCATTTAGATCGACAAAACCAGCTGGGTTGGGTTTGGGACTGTCAATTTGCCGCACGCTCGTCGAAGCCCATAACGGGCACATCGAAGTGTATCCGAACCCGGACCGTGGCGCGACATTCCAATTTACTGTTCCGGTGGCTGAGTGAGGCGATTGCGTGAATTCGCCGCCGGCCGTGTTCCTGATCGACGATGACGCAGCAATCCAACAGACGTTCGAGGATCTGTTGGGTGCGTGGGGGATTCACGTCCGCTCCTACTACTCCGCCGAGGCATTCCTGGAGGGATATAGGGACGACTGGACAGGGTGTCTGATAGTCGACGTACGAATGCCGGGGATCAGCGGTTTTGACCTGCTGAAAGAGCTGCGCTCTCGTGGAATTGCACTGCCCGCCATTCTCATGTCAGGTCACGGAGATGCGACTTGGGAACAGGAGGCCATCCAAGCTGGCGCTCTTGCCTTCCTGGAAAAACCATTTCGAGTCGAACAACTGAAGGAATGTCTCGCCTGTCACTGCCCCGAGGTTTTTCTTCAGGCGAACAAGCCGGGTCTGTGAACTCGGACTTCAATCCCGTGGGAGTTGCGAGCGATGTCGCTGCTGCTCAACGCGTGCGTTCTCATCGGATTGGCCGGATTCGCCGATCTCCCCGCCAAGGTCGACCTCAAGCCCCAATTGCAGGACTTCGGGCTCACGGCTCGGCAGCAGGGAAACCGCGACGACTGTTCTCTGTTTGCGATCACCGGCGTGGTCGAGTACGAGCGGGCTCGACATTTGTCGAAGTCGCCCGAGCGGCTCTCGGAAGAATTCTTGATCTGGGCCAGCGACAAGGCGTCGGGAGAGCCGGGCGATCAGGCGATGTTCTGGAAAGCTGTCGCGGGGCTGAACGCCTTTGGAATCTGCTCCGAGGAGCTGATGCCCTACGGAAAGAAGCCGCGGCCGCAACAGCGTCCGTCCCCGCAAGCGGTGGCGGAGGCACGCGAACTGGCCGAGCGCTGGCAGGTCGCGTGGATCAAGCGCTGGTCGGTCGACCGACGTCTCACCGATCACCAGTTGCTCGAGATCAAGCACGCACTCGCGCAGGGGCACCCGGTCGCCTGCGGCCTGCGGTGGCCGAAAGAGCTGAAAGGCTCCGCGCTGCTTAAAGTGCCCGCGCCCAACCAGGTCTTCGACGGGCACAGCATTATGTTCGTCGGCTATGAAGACGATCCCGGAAAACCCGGCGGCGGTGCATTCGTGTTCCGCAACAGTGCCGGCCCGAATTGGGGGCAGCAAGGTTACGGATTGATTTCCTACGCGTACGCGAAGGCTTACGCCAACGACGCGCTTTGGCTGCACCTGGGCCCGCCGAAGTCCGAGGTTCCGGCCGTTCGTTTCGAGGCCGAGTCGATGCGCGTGCTGGCGGCATCCGGTTGCCAGGCGTCGCCGCAGCGCATGAACGACTTCGGAGCCAGGCTTTGGAGTCACGGCGAGCAGTTGTTTTGCAATGCCCGCAAAGATGGATTTGTGCAGTTGGCTTTCGACGTCCGCAAGCCGGGCCGCTATCGCGTGCGGCTTCTCGCCACAGCCGCGCCCGATTTCGGCACGGTGGCTGTCGCCGTCGACGGGAGAAACGTGCCGGGCGCGTTTGACCTCTATTGCGGGCGCGTCTCCCCTGCCGGTTCGCTGGAGCTCGGCACGCACGAGCTTGCCGCGGGATCTCACTCCCTGCGAATCACGAGCGTCGGCAAGAACTCGACGTCGAAAGGATTCTCGTTCGGCGTCGACGCGCTCGACCTGATTGCGGCGAAATAATGCGTGCGAAAAGTGACTTCACCGTAGGGTGAGACCAGGCCCGCCTCGGGCCGCAGGCACACCGCTGTTGCAACGAAAAACCGGCGTCGAGCAAACGCAGATGATGTGCCGGCTTCCGCTTTGGCGGACTGGGCACACCCTACGAAGGCGGACCGCGTCAGCCGAGCACGATTGGCAGGCCGGCGGCTTTCCAGCCGCTGAAGCCGCCGTCCATCGAGATCACGTTTGTGTAGCCCATGTCCTGCAGATTTTTCGCCGCCAGCGCGGAGCGAAATCCGCCGCCGCAATAGAGGACCAGCGGCGTCGACGTGTCGGGGATTGTCTTCTCGATGTCGCGCTCGATGACCCCTTTGCCCAGGTGAATCGCACCAGGCAGATGGCCCGCGGCCCACTCGCTGTCTTCACGCACGTCGATCAGAGTAAACGGCTCTTTGCGATCCATCCGATGCCTGACATCGGCGACCGTGCACTCTTTGACGTGCTTTTTCGCTTCGGTGACGATCTTGAGAAAGCCGGGGGAGTGTTGCTTGCCCATCGTGCCCTCCGGCCCGCATCTTATGCCGGACGGCCATCGAGCGAAATCAGGAAGCGATTGATTGCGCCGTTGACGGCGTCGGGATTCTCCAGAGGCGCGAGATGCCCCGCGTTCGGAATTTGCACGAACTGGGCTCCCGGGATCGCCTCGGCCATGTTCTGCATCTCGGCCGGCGGCGTGATCTGATCGTCCTGTCCGCAGATGACCAGCGTCGGCACGTCGATTTGCGGCAAGATGTCGGTGCAATCGGGGCGTGCCGCCATTCCGCGCAGCGCCGCCGCAATCCCGGCCGGCTTGTTGCGAAGAACCATCGACTTCACGTTGGCAACGAGTTCAGGCCAGCGTTCCGTTGTTTTCGGCGAAAGGAGTTTCGGCAGCACGGCATCGTAGGCCGCCTGGCCTCCTTCGGCCATCACCGTTTCGGCCAGCTTCTGTCGGCCGGCCGCCGCTTCGGGCGTGTCGGCCGTCGCGCGCGTGTCGCACAGGATGAGGGCCCGCAGCTGTGAACGGTATTTCCGAAAGAACTGCCAGGCCACGTAGCCGCCCATCGACAGGCCGCAAAACACGACCGGCTTGTCGACCCAAACTCCGTGCAGAACTCCGTGCAGGTCGTCGGACATTTCTTCCATGCCGACGGTGCCGACCGTCACCGTGCTCTCGCCGAAACCGCGCAGATCGGGAACGATCACTCGGGTTTTCTTGGTGAAGGCATCCACCTGGAGATGCCACATGCCGTGGTTCAGGGGAAAGCCGTGCACGAAAAGGAGGGGCGTTCCCTTGCCTTGCGCGAAGACATTGAGCATCCCGTTGGAAACCGCCACATGCTGCATGGAAGCTCCTCATTCCGAACGCGCGGGCAGAATGCGGGTGTGGTCTGCGCGGCGAAGGGCCCGACCCCTCTTCGCCTCAGCCTGCGACATGCCTGGGACTGCGATATGATAGCGAGGTCTCAACTGGGTTGCCGCATGAAATCCCTTTGCGTCCGGAACAATTAAACTCTGTTAAACTCTGTGAATGTTCGATTAATGAACGCCCTGCTCGAACGCTTTATCCGCTACGCGCGCATCGATACTCAGGCCATCGAAGCGGCCACTGGCTATCCCAGTTCGGCCAAGCAGCTTGATTTGTGCCGCATGCTGGCCGGCGAGTGTCGGGAGATCGGCCTGGCGGACGTCGCGCTGAGCGAATTCGGCATCGTGACGGCGACTGTGCCGGCCTCGCCGGGCTGTCGCGCGCCGGCGATCGCGTGGTTTGCGCACGTCGACACCTCTCCTGAGTTCACCGCCGAGAATGTGCGCCCTGTGATCCATGCCAATTACGACGGGCGAGACATCGTGCTGCCGGGCGACACAAACCGAGTGCTCCGCACGTCCGAGAATCCGCAGCTCGCGAAACTTATCGGCCGCACGATTATCACCACCGACGGCACGACTCTCTTGGGGGCCGACGACAAATCGGGTGTGGCCGTGATCATGACGGCGGCCGCCCACCTCCTCGCGCATCCGGAAATCGTGCACGGCCCGATTCGTGTTTGCTTCACCTGCGATGAGGAAATCGGTCACGGCGTCGACCACGTCGATCTCGACAAGCTGGGCGTCGTGTGCGGGTACACGCTCGACAGCGAAGGGTGCGGCCGGATCGATAGCGAGACGTTCTCGGCCGATCTGGCGATCGTGAAAGTCACCGGCGTCAACACGCATCCGTCCGTCGGCAAAGGCGCGATGGTCAACGCCGTGCGGATTCTGAGCGACTTCATCAGCCGGATGCC
>DASPSM010000133.1:0-18555 GCA_035623955.1 Planctomycetaceae bacterium | reverse complement strand
TTTTCCAGCTCACGCCGCACATCAACGAGTGCTTGGCCCCCGCAACCAACCAAAAGCGCTTTTAAGCCATACATTAAGCAAACTTAGCACTGCCCGGAGCGTCCGGCTCGCGTTGACTGGCACTTCTTTAGCCGTTTGGAGCGTTCCCGAGCCACTTGTTCGCGATTTACCGGTCGTTAACAGTTTTTTGAGCAAAACCGGGCTCTACGGACTCTTTTGCGCGATTTGCGAATTCTGGACATTTCGTGCGACACCCCAGCAGACCAGCGGAGATTGAGGCCGCATTATCGCGATCTGCGGTTCCAGCGCCACGCAGTCGCACGGCTGTCGGGGCAGCTTCCGCGGGCCTATTCGAGCGGCTCAGCGTCTCTGAGCGACTTGCGATACTCTTCGGCGCGCCGGTCGGAGGGGCACCACACGTTCGAGTCTTCGCGGATTTTGCGGATGCTGTCGGCACTGGGCGGCGGGTTGGTCCCGAACGCTCGGCCGCCTCGGCGGCGGTGCCGCGGCTCGAACGACTCGACGTGGTCCGCGAGGGTCTCTTTCTGCGCGGTGTAGATGGAGATGCTCGAGTTCTGCGCCGGTCGGGCGGGCCGCTCGAGCATCAACCAGAGCATCACCACCAGCCCGCCCAGACCACAAGCCAGGATGGCAATCGGCACCCAGATATCCTTGGCGAAAACCAGGGCCATGATCAGGCAGATGCCTCCGCCACCGGTCATCACCGCGGTAGCGGCAAACAGGCCCGCCGCGAGGCGTCCGTGCTCGGGCGAATTGGGGTTGATCGGTCGCAGCACGGTCGCATCTCCTGGACGCGAGTCGATCAAACGGATCGGACGTGCCGTCGGGCTGCCCCCGGCGCCGTTCAGCCGATCACGCGATGCACGAAGATGTCGAGGTAGAACACGAGTATCGCCAGGCAGAGCACGAAGGCCATGCCGAAATACGTCGCGGCAATCTGCACCCGCTCGCTGGGCCGCTTACGGGTGACCGCCTCCCAGATTAAAAAAACCATGTGCCCGCCGTCGAGGACCGGGATCGGCAAAAAGTTGAGCACCGCAAGATTCGCGCTCAGAATACCCAGAAACAGGCACATTTCAGGAATCCCCTGCTGGGCCACGCCATAAGCGACGCTGATGATTCCCAACGGACCGTGCAGGTTTTCATAAGAGAGCTGCCGCGTGAACAGGTTCCGCAGCGTCAGATAAAGATCGAGGATCGAATTCTTGGTGTGCGTCAGCCCCATCAGGGCGGCGTCGGCAATCCCGCTCGACTTGAGGGTGATCGTCTCCTGCAACAGCCTCAGCCCGCGCGTGCCGGGCATGAACCAGTCCCCCTTCGCCTCGGCGACGGGCACCAGCTCGACCGGCTCGCGTTCCTTGTTGGTGAACGTCAACCTCACCGTGCAATCCGGCGCAAGCTGAGTCAGGTAGACCACGAAAGGCCATGTGCCCGATTTCGCGCTTCCCTTGTCCGCGGTGAAATCGATATCAATCTTGTCCTTGCCGCCGCGCTCCTTGGCCAGCTCCGGCGAGATAAATAGCTCGGCCACCCTGATGCGGTCGCCGTTTTTCACGCCGGCCTTGTCGGCCGGGCTGCCTGGCTGGACCTGCAGCACCGTCGGAATGACGTTGTAGGCGACGCCGATGGCGGGAGCCGACAGGGGACTATCAGGCCGGATGGGGCACTCGACCCAGCCGGGCCTGTTGGTGGGAACCAGGCGAATGTCGACGTTCTTCGGATCGCTATGTTCCATCTCGCGCTGCACGACCACGGTGACTTCCTGGCCGGCCAAGGCCGCCAGCTCGTCGGGCAGCCGCAACGGATCGACTTCTTTCCCCACCGTGCGGTTGTTGAGGCGGATGATCTTGTCCCCCTCTTGCATGCCGTTTTTCGCCGCCGGCGAGTCCTTGACGATAGCGGTGATCTTGCCGATATCCATCGTCAGGCCCATTTGCCGAAACCGTTGCGGGGCAACGCGAACGTCGACCGGGCGCTCCGATTGCGAGTCGCGAACGACCTGGAACACCACCGGCTTCGCGCGGTCTTCGACAAGCAGCTGCTGCAGCTCAGCGAAGTCCGACACGTTGTGCCCGTCGATCCCGACAACCCGATCGCCTGGCTGGAAAGAAGGGCTCGCGTCCGCCGCCGGCGAAGCCGGGTCGGCAGGCAATTCCGCCGGATTCTTCGTCTTAATCACGTCCAACGACAAAAGCGGCGTGACGCCGATCATTCGGCGACCGTCCGACATATTCGGCGTCAGCTGCACTTCGAAGGTCTTGCCGTCGTCGTGGACGCCGGTGACTTCGATTGGCCCGGATGAGAGGGCGATGGCCCGGTTGATGTCGTCGAACGTCTTTGTCGACCGGCCGGCGATGCTGGTGATCCGGTCGCCCGTCTGCAAGCGGGCTTGCCACGCGGGAAAGCCGGCCAGCACACTTCCGACTTTGGCCGGGTAGGTTTGAATCCCGTATCCGAAGGCGATCGCATAGAACATCACGCCGGTGATGATGTTCATCGTCACACCGGCCGAAATGATCGCCATTCGCTGGCCGACGGGCTTGGCCATGTACGAGCGCGGATCCTTAGCCAGTTCTTCGCTGGTGAGTTGGCTCGGATCGAGATCGTCCTGCCCCAGCATTTTCACGTAGCCCCCAAAGGGGATCGCGGAGAGCGCGTATTCGGTCTCTCCGTATTTGCGACTCCAAAGGATCGGCCCGAAGCCGATGCTGAACCGCTCGACGTTGACGTCGCACCATTTGGCGACGGCGAAGTGCCCCAATTCGTGAAAGAAAATCACCAGGCCGATGCCGATCGCGACCAGCAGGATGCTGCCGGCTTTGGCAACCAGCCCGTCGAGCGAGAGGGCCGCCAGCACCGGCAACCCGTGACCCAGAAGCAGCTGACTGAAAAGCAAGGCGTTCACGACAGCGGTCTCCAGCGGCGAGCTTCGTCCCGAGTCCAGCGGTCCATCCGCAGGAGGTCCGTCAACGAGGGGGAGGGTTCAAAATTATGCGCGTCCAAGAGCGATCGGCACAGTTGGGGAATTTCGGTAAATCGCAGATCCCGCGACAAAAACCGGTCGACCGCGACCTCGTTCGACGCGTTCAGGACCGCGCCGCAGGTTCCTCCGCGGCGGGCCACCTCGGCACCCAGCTTGAGCGCCGGAAAAGCGTCCAAATCCGGGGGCGCGAATTCCAAACTGAGGGCCCGGGACCAGTCGATCCGCGGACTGATCCCCTCCCAGCGCTCCGGCCACGTGAGGGCGTATTGAATCGGCAATTTCATGTCCGGCGGCGAGAGCTGGGCCACAACCGATCCGTCGACGAACTCGACGCAAGAATGGACGATCGACTGGGGATGAATCATCACGGTGATCTGATCGGCGTCAAGTCCGAAAAGCCACTTGGCTTCGACCATCTCCAGGGCCTTGTTCATCATCGTGGCTGAATCAACGGTCACCTTAGGTCCCATCGCCCATGTGGGATGCGCCAAAGCCATTTCGGGCGTCACATCCCGCATTTGCTTCGCCGAGAACCCGCGGAACGGCCCGCCGCTGGCTGTCAGCACGATGCGGCGGATTTCGGCATGTTTTCCGGATTGGAGAGATTGATAAATCGCACTGTGCTCGCTGTCGACGGGGATCAGGCAACCGCCTGTGCGCTGGGCCAGCGCGGTCATCAGCGGGCCGGCAACAACGAGCGTCTCCTTATTGGCAAAGGCCACTCGCTTTCCTGCCTCCAAGGCGGTCCAAGTGCTTCGCAGCCCCGCGGCTCCGACGATCCCCGCGACCACGATTTCGACGGCCGGATCGCTGGCGACGCGATCGATGGCCGCCTCGCCGAAAAGCAACTCGGTGTCGCGACCGAAGGCGTCCCCGGGAATCGAATTCTTCAAATTCTCGTCGCTGAGCACGGCCCAACGAGGTCGAAAGCGGCGAGTCTGCTCAGCCAGCATCTCCCATTTTCGGTGGGCGACCAGCCCCACGGCTTCTAGCCGATCGCGATGCGCCGCAACGACATCCAGGCAGCTCGTGCCGATGGAACCGGTCGAGCCCAGTACGGCAACGTGTTTCATTCCAGGCCGTCGTGGTGAAGCGAAACACCAAGTCCGTTCAGTTTTTAATGCAAGCGGCACACGATTGTCGCACGACGCGGAACTACGGCGTCGCAACGGACTTGCCCAGCGGGCTCTCGGGCGAGTCGGCACGCACGATTGTCGCAATTTTAAGGGCCTGCGGAAGAGGTCGCAAGGTTTGATCGGGCCGACTACAGTTCAACGGATTGACCTTAGTGCTTGCTCGCCCTAAAGTTGCAATGACCCGCAACCGGATCGCTTCGCCGGGCTTTTGCCTGGGTCGTTTGGCCATCTCTTCAGGGACGACATCTCACCATGACCGACCCCAACTCTCCCGCGCCCAAACCTTCTCAGAATGAGCCTTCCCGCGACCCCCGTACGGGCCGTCCGCGGCGCAACGACCGGTCTCCCGCGCAAATCCTGCTCTGGGCGGGGGGAGCGCTGGCACTTTTGGCCTGCTTTTACTTCTTCCTCAACGACCAGCGCGGCGGCAAGGAAATGTCGCTGGGCGAGTTCGAGCAGCGCGTGGAGGATGGCACCCTCAACTCGAAAAACGTGTTCGAGCTGAGATTCACTCCCGGAGCCATCACCTTCCAGGACCAGCCGGCGAAAAAGTCGTCCAAGGGGGGCGAAAGCGCCGAGGAGAACAAACCGGTCCAACGCACGATCGTCCCCACCTACACGATGGGCTCCGAAAAAGAGGCCGAGCTCACCCATCTGTTGAAATCGAAGGGAATTGTCGCCTACGGATATCCGTCCGCTCCGCCCGACTGGTACGCCCTCGGGATGTGGATTCCGGCCATTATCATGCTGCTGATCATGGTCTACTTCCTGCGCCGGCTGGTCGGCACCGGGGCGGCCATGTCCTTTGGCCGGAGTCGGGGGCGGCTTTACGCTCAGGAAGACATCGATATCACGTTTGCCGATGTGGCCGGCATTGACGAGGCGGTCAACGAGCTGCGGGAAGTCGTCGAGTTCCTGCGGACGCCCGGCAAGTACAAGGCCTTGGGCGGCCGCATCCCCCGTGGCGTACTGCTAGTCGGCCCTCCCGGCACCGGAAAGACGCTGTTGGCCAAAGCGGTGGCCGGCGAAGCGGGGGTCCCATTCTTCAGCTTGTCGGGCTCGGACTTTGTGGAAATGTATGTCGGCGTCGGGGCGGCCCGGGTCCGCGATATGTTCCACCAGGCGGGCCAGCGGTCGCCGAGCATCATCTTTATCGATGAGCTGGATGCCCTGGGCAAAGTCCGCGGCAGCGGAGCTCCCGGCGGTCACGACGAGCGGGAACAGACCCTCAACGCGCTCCTGGTCGAAATGGACGGTTTCTCGTCGGATCAAAGCGTGATCGTCATGGGGGCGACCAACCGGCCCGAGACTCTCGACCCGGCGCTCCTGCGGCCCGGGCGTTTCGATCGGCACGTCCTGGTCGACCGGCCCGACATCAAGGGGCGCGAGGCGATCCTCAAGGTGCATGCCGCCCGCATCAAGATGGACGACAAGGTCGATCTGCAGTGGATCGCCAAGCTCACTCCGGGATTTGTCGGGGCCGACCTGGCCAATCTCGTGAACGAGGCGGCCCTGTTGGCCGCCCGAGCCGACAAGACGTGCGTCACGATGGCGGAATTCGAGGAGGGAATCGAGCGCGTCGTCGCCGGCCTCGAAAAGCAGACGCGGATCATCCACGAGGAAGAGAAGCTGCGCGTCGCCTACCACGAATGCGGCCACGCGCTGGTCGCCTGCAGCCTGCCCAACACCGATCCGGTGCACAAGATCTCGATCATCCCGCGCGGGATGGGGGCGCTTGGCTACACGATGAGCCGCCCCGAAGACGACCGCCGGCTGTTCACCCAGTCCGAGCTGCAGAACAAGATCTGCGTGTTGTTGGGAGGTATCAACGCCGAAGAGATCGTCTTCAAGGAAACCTCGACGGGGGCTCAGCGTGATTTGCAGCAGGCCAGCGACATCGCCCGCAGCATGGTGACCGAGTTTGGCATGAGCGCGAAACTGGGGCGCGTGCGCTACAGCGAGCGATCGCGAACCCAGTTTTTGGGCCCGGATATCGCCCACGACTCGGTCCACAGCGAGGAGACGATCCGCGAAATTGACCTCGAAGTGAAGCGGATCATCGACAATTGCGGCAAGGTTGTCTTCGACATCCTCACCAGTCGCCGCGCCGTGTTGGAGCAGATGTCACGCGAGCTGCTCGAATGCGAGGTGATGGACGCGGCCCACCTGCGGTCGATCATCGACCAGCACAAGACCACGCCGCAGCTCAGCCCGGGCACCTTCGTGGCCCACCCGGCCCGGACCGACGAAGCCGCGGCCGCGTCCACCGAGGAACCGTTACGCCGCGAGTCGGCGGACGGCGCCTGATCGGGGTTTCGAGGGTATCCGTTGCGAAAGCGGTCCCGCCCGGCTATCTATCGGGATAACACGCGCGAGCCCTCCCTCGGCGCACGGAATGTGTTTCTGGTCGTGGCTTTAGCACGGATGCCCCGGACCGGTCGACCGGTCTGAAGGCCCCCGGGGCCGAATTCGTTTTTCAGTGCCGTCCGGCCCCATATGTCGCGGATCCACGCTCTCGATCTCCTCGTCGTCAACAAGATTGCCGCCGGCGAGGTGATTGAGCGTCCGGCCAGCGTCGTCAAGGAACTCTTGGAGAACAGCATCGACGCGCTGGCGACCCGCGTCGACGTCGAAATCGGCGACGGCGGGAGCGAGCTGATCCGCGTGGCCGACGATGGCGAGGGGATTCATCCCCAGGATTTGCAGCTGGCCGTCACCAGCCACGCGACGAGCAAGATCACGGGGGCCGACGACCTCTTCCGCGTCCGCACGATGGGTTTTCGTGGCGAGGCGCTGGCGTCGATCGCAGCCGTCAGCCGGCTGCGGCTCCGCAGCCGGCGGGCCGGGGCCAGCGAAGGCTGCGAGCTCTCAGTCGAAGGCGGGCAAGTCGGGCCGCTGCAACCATGCGGCTGCCCGATCGGCACGGTCGTCGAGGTCCGCAATCTCCTTTACAACACGCCGGTCCGCCGCAAGTTCCTGCGGGCGGTCGCGACTGAGTTCGGCCACATCAGCGAACAGTTCACGCGGGTCGCTCTAGCACACCCGAAGCTCACCGCGTCGTTGCGGCACAACCAGCGAAGCGTGTACGAACTGCCGCCAACCGACCAGGTGCTCGATCGCCTCAAGCTGTTTTTCGGATCGGACCTGGCAGACAAGCTGATTTGGGTCGAATCGCAAACCGCCGAGGCCCGGATCTGGGGCTACGTGGCTCATCCCAGCGAGAGCCGCGCGACGCGCAAGGGGCAGTACCTGTTTTTGAACGGTCGCTGGATCCAGGACCGCTCGCTGCAGCACGCGCTGGGCGAAGCCTATCGCGGCCTGTTGATGACCGGCCGCTATCCCGTGGTTTTTCTGTTTTTGGAACTGCCCGCCGAGCTCGTCGACGTCAATGTGCATCCCACGAAGGCCGAAGTGCGCTTCCGCGACAGCCAGCCGCTCTATCGGCTGTTGCTTTCGGCGATCCGCACGCGGTTTTTGTCGGCCAACCTCGAATCGACGATTGCGGTTCCGAAGGCGGCCGCCTGGCGGTTCGAGAGTTTCTCTCCCGATCACAGCGGCGTCGATGGAGCCGCTCAGCACGAGGCACAGCTCGAACTGGCGGAATGGGCCCGGAATCAACTGACGCAGTGGAAACCGGAGCCGTCATCCCCGAGCGACGAGTTGTCGCCGCCAACCTGGCCGTCACCAGCGCACTCGTCGGCCGGCGTGCCAGTCGCGCGTTTTGGGTCTTCGGATGACAGTCGCATCGTGGAATCGAGTGGCTCCGCGCTCGGCCCGCGACCACCAGCCGTCAGCGATTCCAACGCCGCCCGTCCCGATAGCCGAGCCCTCGCTGGCTCCTCCCACGATTCATCAGTCAGCGACGTCGACGGTTTTGCGCGCGAGCCGGGGCTGCGACAGGTGATGCAAGTCCACGACTGCTACCTGGTGGTCGAAACCGCGGAAGGGATCACGGTCATCGATCAACACGCGCTGCACGAGCGCGTGATGTACGAGCACCTGCGGCAGCGCGTCGATCAAGGAGCCGTGGAAGCGCAGCGGATGCTCGTTCCGCAGACCCTCGAGTTCACCGACCGCGAGGCGGCGACTCTTTTGGAACACGCCGACGTCCTCAACGAGATCGGCTATCGTCTGGAGGAGTTTGGTGGAGGGACGGTGCTATTGACGGCCTACCCGGCGATTCTGGCTCATGCCGACCACGACCGTATTCTCCGCGATGCGGCGGAGAGTCTGGGGTCGTCCGGGCAGCGGCCCTCCCGGCGCGATATATTGGATGGATTGCTGCACCTCATGGCCTGCAAAGCGGCCGTCAAAGCGGGCCAGCGCCTCAAACCGGAAGAAATGGAAAGCCTGTTGGCGCAGCGGCACCTGATCCACGATGCCCATCATTGCCCCCACGGACGGCCGACGGCCCTGGTCCTGACCCGAGCCGAATTGGACCGGCAGTTCGGCCGCCTCGGATAGTCCCCCGCATGATCTGCGTCAGCATTGGTCGTACCCGACACAAGATGGTTGTGCTCGAACACCGTGCGCTCGCGGGACGCGGGGCTCAGTTTGTCGAGCTGCGGCTCGACTGGCTGCAGAACACGCCGGATCTCGGGTTTTTGCTCAACGAACGGCCGACGCCGGTGATCGTCACGTGCCGGCGGCCGCAGGATCAAGGGCGCTGGCGCGGCTCCGAAGATCAGCGTCTGACCTTGTTGCGGGCCGCCATCGTCGGCGGGGCCGAGTACATCGACCTCGAGCACGACATCGCAGACCAGGTGAGGCGCTACGGCAAGACACAGCGGGTGATCAGCTACCACAACTTCGAGGAGACTCCCGAAGAACTGGAAGAGATCCACGAGAAGCTGTCGAAACTCGACCCCGACATCGTGAAGATCGTCACGATGGCCAACTCGCCGGTCGACGCCGTCCGCATGCTGCGGCTGGTGCACGGAGCCAAGGTTCCAACCGTCGGTTTTTGCATGGGCGAACTGGGCCTCCTGAGCCGTCTGCTTTGCGGGCGCTACGGAGCACCGTTCACGTATGCCAGTTTTAGCTCCGAACGCGAGCTGGCCCCGGGCCAGATTTCGTTCGACGAGATGCGCGACGTCTATCACTACGACCGCATCGACAAGCAGACGCAAATCTACGGAGTCATCGGCGATCCGGTGGCGCACAGTCTGAGTCCGCTGGTGCAGAATGCCGCCTTCCAGGCAGCCAGCTTCAACGGGGTCTATTTGCCGTTGCGGGTCTTTCGACAGTTCCTGGGCCAGGCGCTTGACGAGTTCCAGTGGCTGGGAGTCCGGGGGTACAGCGTCACCATTCCGCACAAAGAGGCCGTGCTGGAGGAGATCCCACGGCACGACGAGATGGTCGACGACATCGGCGCCGCCAACACGCTTTATCGCGACGACCGACTCCTCTGGCACGCGGCTAACACCGACTACGAAGCGGCACTGGCCGCCCTGCGGATTGCGCTCACGCGCGAGTCTGGGCTCGAAGAAGAACTGGTCGGCAAAAAGGTGCTGATTCTCGGGGCGGGAGGCGCGGCCCGCGCCATCGGGCTGGGGCTGGTTCGTGCGGGCTGCGGCGTCACCGTAACCAGCCGCACGCATTCTCGGGCAGTTTCGCTCGCCCAGCGCCTGGGTTGCCAGCAGATCCAGTGGGAAAATCGAGGGGCCGTGTTCGCCGACATCCTGGTCAATTGCACGCCGGTGGGGATGTTCCCCAACGTAGACGAGACCCCCTTTCCGATGAACTGGTTTCGCGACGACATGGTGGTCTTCGATACTGTCTACAACCCCGAAAACACCCTGTTTCTCAAGCAGGCCCGCGAGCATTCGTGCCGCACCGTTTCCGGCATCGAGATGTTTGTGCGGCAGGCAGCCCTGCAGTACGAATACTTCACGGGTCGCGGCGCTCCCGTCGACGTAATGCGCGAGACGTTGCGGCGAGGGATCAGCCCGTTGAGCAAAACGCTGTAGGGCAGGCCGTGCCTTCCGATAATCCGAGTCGATCCATGGTGGTGACGCTGATCGGATATCGCGGAACCGGCAAAACCAGTGTCGCCCCGCCGCTGGCCCGGCGACTGCACCTCGACTCGATCGATGCCGATGCGGAGTTGGAGCGCCGCGCGGGCAAGAGCATCCGCGAGATTTTCGAGACTGAAGGAGAGCCCGGGTTCCGGGCGCGAGAGAAGGCGCTCTTGGCGGAATTGCTTGCACGCGATCGGCTGGTGATCGCCGCGGGAGGCGGAGCCGTGCTCGACCCGGAAACGCGCGCCCGCATGCGAGCCGCCGGCCCCGTCGTCTGGCTGAGAGCCACGCCCGCGACAATTGAGCGGCAAATCGCGGCCGACGCAACCACGCGTGACCGCCGCCCCAAGCTCACCGTGGATGGGGGACGCGTTGAGATCGAATCGCTCCTGGCGGTCCGCGAACCCCTCTACCGCGAGGCGGCCTCGTTCACGGTTGACGTCGACGATCGCACGGTCGACGAAATCGTGGCCGAGATCGCCGGGGCAATCTCTCCGCTGTTCTCTGAGCCGCGCGGTACTTCCGGGAGTTCGAGGCCGTGATCCGCTTCGACATTCCCTGGATTTTTCTCCTCCCCTATTTGTTCATCCTGGGAGCGACGATCGGCAGCTTCCTGAACGTCTGCGTCTATCGGCTCCCCAAGCACGAGAGGCTGCTCGATCAGATCCGCGGGCTGTGGTCGCCCCCCTCGCACTGCCCGCGCTGCAAACGCAGGATTCTCTTAAGGGACAATCTGCCCGTGCTCGGCTGGTTGCGGCTGGCGGGCCGCTGCCGCTTTTGTCGCACCCGGATTTCGCCCCGCTATCCGCTGATCGAAGCGGCCAACGGCTTGTTGTTTGTGGTGATGTTTCTGAGCGAGGTGCCCACCCGCCCATTTGCGCGGATGGAAGACAGTTGCGTCTTCTCGATACTGGGGCCGCCCGCCGATCCGCAGTCGTGGCTCCTTTCGCCCTCGATGGTCTGTTTCTGGCGGTGGCTGTACCACATGGTGCTCGTCGAATCGCTGGTCGTCGCCTCGCTGATCGATTTCGACAAGCGGATCATCCCCGACGGCGCCACGCTGCCGGCGATGGCCGTGGGCGTGCTGGGGAGCCTCGCGGGCTGTGTTTACATCGTGCCCGTGTGGTTCCAGGATGCCAGTCTGCTGCATTCGCTGGTCGACGTCGCGGGAAGCCGGTTCGCTCCGCTGATGCAGGGGCCCCCGGTGCCTTTATGGATCGCCGCCCATCCCCATTGGCACGGGCTGGCGATCAGTCTCGCGGGATTGGTTGTCGGCGGCGGCTCGGTCTGGATCGTGCGAATTCTCGGACAGTGGGTGCTACGGCGCGAGGCGATGGGCTTCGGCGACGTGATTCTGATGGCGACGATCGGCAGCTTTCTCGGCTGGCAGCCGACGCTGATTGTTTTTTTTGTCGCCCCCATGTGTGCCCTCATCGTAGTGGCGGCGTGTTGGGTCTTTCGCCGCGACCGGGAAATTCCCTACGGGCCATACCTGAGCCTGGCCACGCTGGTGGTGATTCTCGGCTGGAAGCAGATCTGGCCGGGGACTGTGACTGAGCGCTTGTTTTCGCTCGGCGTCTTCGTCCCGGTGATGGCAGTCCTGATGTGCGTGCTCCTATTCTTCACTCTGCTCCTCACGCAATGGACCAAGCGCCTGCTGGGGATCCCCGATTACTTGCCCGAGGAAGCACACAACATTTGGGAGCCGGCTGACCAGCTCTTCCATTTCTCCGGCGGAATCGGCCAGTCCGACGGCTGGAAACGCGCGCAGTGGCCGGGCGTTGGGGCCGGACGAGGCTCGCTGTTCGAGCAGCGCTGGCGAAACGGCGGTTCCTCGAAGTGAGGCATCTGCTAGACTTGCGCCGGCTCGTGCCGAACCACGCCCTCGCACGATGTGTCAGACCGTCTGGCTTAGCCCGCCGCAAACCGTTCCGGAATCACCGCTCGCCATGATCAAGATTGTCGATTACGGCATGGGCAATCTGCGGAGCGTGCAGAAGGCTTTCGAAAAAATCGGGGCCGAGGCGGCGATCGTCACGCGTCCCTCCGAAGTCGAAGGGGCTCAAAAGCTCGTGCTCCCCGGCGTCGGTGCCTTTCGCGACGCGATCGGCGAACTCAAGCGCACCGAGCTCGATCGACCGGTCCGCGACTACATCGCCGCCGGCAAGCCCTTCCTGGGAATTTGTCTCGGACTGCAGCTGCTCTTCGACGTGAGCTACGAGGATGGCCAGTGGGAGGGGCTGGGAGTGCTGGCGGGCAAAGTGGTGCGTTTCGCAGATCAACCCGACCTCAAGGTCCCGCACATGGGATGGAATTCGCTCAAGTTCGCCAAACCGACGCGGCTGTTTGAGGGAGTGGCGGACGGTTCGTCATTCTATTTCGTGCACAGCTACTACGTCGTGCCCGAGGATGAATCGGTGGTCGCCGCCCGCACCGAGCATGGAACGCGTTTCGTCTCCGCTGTCGCCCGCAACAATCTCTTCGCGACCCAGTTCCATCCCGAAAAGAGCCAGAGCGTTGGCCTGCGATTGCTGAGGAATTTTGCGACCCTCTGAAGACTTCATCAAAACGCAGATGGAAATCCTTCCGGCGATCGATCTCCGCGGCGGCCAGTGCGTGCGGCTGCGCCAAGGCGACTACAACCAGGAGACTGTCTTCGGCGACCCGATCGAGATGGCCCGCCGCTTTGCCGGCGAGGGGGCGACGCGGCTGCATCTGGTCGATCTCGACGGCGCCCGTGCCGGGCGCCCCGTCAATCACGAGGTCGTGCGGAGAATCGTCGCCGCGGCCGGCGTTCCCTGTCAGCTCGGCGGCGGCATCCGCGATGAAGCGGCCATTCGCCTGCTGTTGGAGACGGTGGGCGTCGACCGCGTGATCGTCGGCACGCAAGCCCTCAAGCAACCCGACTGGTTTCGCCAGATGGTCCAGAGGTTCCCCAGACGGATTGCGCTCGGAATCGACGCCCGTGACTCGCTGGTGGCAACCGAAGGCTGGCTCGACGTCTCAAAAACGCCGGCGATCGAGCTGGCCCGCCAATACGCCGGACTCGAGATCGCCGCCGTGATCTACACCAACATCGCCAACGACGGAATGATGCAGGGGATCGACGCGGCGACGATCGACGATCTGATCGCGCTCGCGCGGCTCGGCTTTCCCGTAATCGCCTCCGGCGGCGTCACGACCGTCGACGACGTTCGCAAGCTGGCGACCGCCGCCCGAAGCGAACCGCGGCTCGTTGGCGCGATCATCGGCCGGGCGCTTTATGAAGGGACGATCACCGTCGCGTCGGCATTAGCGGCTGCAAGATGACTTGTTGAGCGCCGCTGCATGTTTGCATCGGAACGGCGAACCAGATTGTGTTTGCGAGGCCTACGAACATTGAAATATGCCCTCGATTGGGCAGCCAGTGCATTTTCGGCAGATGAAGTAGTTGATATTTCCCATGTCGCCCAGCATCAGGTTTGCCGCGCGTTGAACCCGTTTGCGGGTCGCGTAGTTGGCGGTACTAACATGACGTTCTTCGTCGGGCAACCATCGCTTCCAGTTGCCCCCGTCGAATTCAGCACTTGAGACAGTGAGCAAATACTCCATTCGCAATCCGCACTCGCATCGCGGCCACTCGGGATCTTGGATCCAGTGTGGGTGGCCCCCGACCTTTGTGCCGTCAGCCACGCTGAGCCAGGAGGCGTACACCGTTGTTCGCGCGTCCTCGTCGGCGCCTGCATGCGATTCGATGATCGCCCGAAGCGCTTTCGAGTTCGCAACCCTTGCACGCAACTCGGGATGTTCGATGGCCAGCTCGAATAGTGCCGGATATTCCACGACCCGTTCGGGGTCCAGGATGCATGCCGCCGGCCAAAGGTCATCCGTCTCTCTGTCTCGCACCGGCAAGGGGATTACGGAGAGGTGTTGTTGAATTGCGTTGCGCTTGCGCCAAAAGGCGCGAGCTGCCGGCGCATACAACGGTCGCAGTTTCTCGTGGAGTTTGGGGCACCAAAGCAGCTGGAAGAGATCCGCTCCAGACGGAAAACCGACTTCAGGAACATCCTCGGCCGTAAGTTGCAAGACAGGGATGAGAGCGGAACCGTGCTCGTTACAGGTCGGCCAACTCTCTTCCGAGGGCCAGAGAATTAGGCCTCCCATTTTCGCGGCGTCGATCGGCGACTCGCCACGACGAGGGTGCAGGCGAACGGTCGTGCGGGACAGCGCGGCAAATCCGGGAATCACCGCAGCGATGTCGACGGGTGGAGCGGGGGTGTGACGTGTCATCGAATTCCGTTCATTTCATCTCAACTGTCTCGTCCGCTCAACCGCCGCTGATCGCTGGCAGAAAATGGATCTCGCTTGCCGGGGTGACTTTCTGCAGCAAACCCATTGGAGTCACGTCGCCGTCGACCACGACCGCGAGCCCGGCGCGGAGCGACTCGCCATCGCAAAGCGCCTCGCCGAGTCCGGGAAACTGTGCGTCGAGCGCCGCGATCACTTGGCGGACCGAATTGCCCGGCACCACCACCGACTCAGTGCCGCCGACTCGCTGGCGCAAGAGCGGTGGAATAAACACGCGAGGCATTTTCAAGTTCCGCAGGGAAATGGGTTGGAGGTTCCCGTTCAAGGCCTGCCGCGCCTCGGCCGGTCGTCTTTTTCATAACAAAAAAGCGGGTTCGCGGCTCGCCGATTTATCGCCGCCGGGGATGATCAGCGTCGACGCGCGCTAATTCCGCGCCGCAGAACCCGAGACGTGCGCGAGCGGCGCCCCATCGGTTCTCGCCCGCGCGACGGAAGGCTGCGGCCGAACGTAAATCAAGAATTTCGGCGGTCCGGAGGAGAATTCCCGTTGATCGAGAGGGACCAGCCCCAAGTCGCTCGCACGCTCCAGGAAATGGGGAAGCAGTCGCGGGGTGAACGAACGCGGATCGATGACGAGCAGATCAGGAGGATCGCGGTCGAAATCCTTTTCGAGGAATTCGTCGTACTTGACAACTTCCGGCAGCTTCCCGGCGGCAAAGTAGGCGGGACGCACGGCCTGAAAGTCCGACACCGGGCGATGAATCGGTCCCGTGTGCGCTTTCGTCCAGCGTCCGAGCTTCGCCTCCGTCCGCCGTGAGGTGTGCCGAAAGGAAAACGCTTGCGTCCATCCGGCCGCGAAAAGGCAAGCGGGAATGAGCCCCGCCGCCACGAGGCGATTGGTCCGATTCGCCGGTTGCCAGATTGCCGTCAACCAGCGCGCGATAGCCAGGCACCCGGCCGCGGCAAAACCGGCGTCGACGAAAGCCAACGTCAGAAAATACCGGCCATTCATCTCGCCGATGTGCGAAAGCTGGACCCAAATTGCGGCCAGCGTGACCAGGGTCCAGACCGGCAAAAGGGCGACGCGGGGATCGCGAAGGCGTGGCAGCAAGCTAAAGAACCCGATCAGCGCCAGCGCGACAAACGGCACTTCGACCGACCGCACAATCTCGATCAGATACTTGCGGACCAGAGCGGCGGTCGCAGGCTTGACCCCCCGCGGCGCGACAACTGAGTTCGCGCTATTCACCGAGTTCGCGGGATTGAGGGGCTCGCTGGTCGGTGCCGGTGCCTGCGACGCGGGACTGGGGCGCTGAGCCGCAGCTTGCGCGACCGCAAGCGGGGGTGCTATTGTCGTCGGCACCGCATTCGCTGCGCTCGCCGTCGCGGAAGTGGGACGAATCCACCGCGCGACGACCGCGAACGGACTGAGCCGTCCCAGCTCCCAGGTCGGATGGTGCGCCAAGAGGGTAAGGTTCATCACGAGCAACAACAACGGCGTCATCGCCAGGCAGAGGATGACGCCCAGAGCCAGCTTCAGCCGCGCGGCGGGCGCGCTCCACCAGCTCACGGCCCCCCACACAGCCAGCGGTGCCAGGAGGAACCATCCTTCCACGCGGGTGTGTAGAGCGAGGGCCAGCGCGACCCCGGCGACGGCAAATTGCCACCAGCGTCGCTCGTCGAAAGACCGCCACAAGAAGTCGATCGCCAGCACCAAGAAGAACCAGAACGTCGCCTCGCGAATCGGCTCGACGGTGTACTCGATCAGCTTTGGCTGCACGGCGTACAAAAACACGCCGACGGTCGCGATGCGCTCGTCAAACACCCGCCGCAACCAATCGAAGAGCGGGAGGGCGATTGCCGTTCCCATCAGCACGCCCCACACTTTGCCGGCGGTCACCCACTCGAACCCGAGCTTGTGCAGCCCCATCAGCACGACGGGATAGATATTCAAATTGAGGTATTCCAGGGCTTGATCGAGCCGACCGCGCTGGAGCGAATCGGCGACATGCAGGTAGGAATAACCGTCATCGCAGATGGCCGGGAGACGGCAGGCGACGATGACCCGGGGCACCAGGCAGGCCAGGAGCAAGAGTCCCAGCCGCACGCTCGTTCGCGACAGGAATTCCCCGAGCCGGGCGAAGCTCGCGCTCGAGTCGTCGTTCGCCGCGACCGAGCCGCTTTCCGAGGCCGAAGAGAGGGTCATGGTTTGGGCGCCCTCAGATGACCGCTTGGGTGTGCGGTTAAGCCCGAGTTTGCGAGGGCCGAAGTCGCGGCGACGGACCTCACGGGTTGCCGGCAACGACGGTCGCGTCGCTCGGCTTTGGTGCAATGCGTGGCGGCGCCGACGCGTGGGCGGGATGCTGTTCCAACTCCCGGCTGGCCAGCTGAACGGGGCCGTCGACGCGGCGGATGCGGAATCCTTTGTGCGGCTGGCTGCCCGCCGGTTCGACAATCCAAACAACTCTTGGCCCGAACTGCATTTCCAGGTTGCGCAGCGGATGGCTCCAGTCGAGCTCCAGCCACAATCCATGACAGGTCTGATCAACCGACGTCGCCAGCGCGACCTCGCCGTAACGCTCACGGATCTGTCCGGCCAGACGATCAATCAGCGACCAGTTGCGATGGTTCTGATAAGCCCGAGGTGCGTCAACCACGAGCCAGTAACCGCTCGCTTGGACAAAGTGAGCTGCGATCAACAGCCCGAACACCAGCGTCGCGCGCTGACGTGCGAGTGTCGCCAGCCCGAACCAACCGCAGGCCACCAGGATCGGCAACATCGGCAGCATGAACCGGCCGCCGGGCTGATCGCAGACCCAGTGCGAATAGAGCAGAAAATAAGCGGGCAGAGTCAGCGCCAGAACATCGAGTCGGCAGCGGACGATCTTCCACCAACCGACGACCAACACGCCCGACAGTCCCAGAAAGGCCAGCATCGACGCACCCGGCAACCGCCACGGCTCGATGCTCGACTTCCACAATCCGGGAACGCACAGGCAGCCGACGTCGTTGATTCGATAGACCATCCCCTGCAAGAAGCGGGCCGCTCGGCCATGGCTCTGGGCATCGTCGTCCGCGATCGCTACGCTCTGTGTGCCGCCGTCGGACTCGGAGCCCAGTTCAGTCCCCGCCCGGCGCGTCTTGGGGTCCGTTCGTGAGGGTTGGTGACTGTAGACGCTCATCACCTCTTGCAAATAGATGCCCCCCGCGCCGTAGGTGCGGTCGTAGTAAAGCCAGCTCGCCAGCGTGACGGCTGTCACGAGACCGACCACGCCCGACATCGTCACTGCGCGGGACCATCCAAACGCCCGCTGCCACGCCAGCCACACGGCGGCCAGGCCGAAGCCGACCGTCAGCGTGACGATCGTGTAGCGCATCAACGAGGCGTACGCGGTGAGCACGGCCGCGATTGCAGTCAGGGCCACGATGCGTCCGATCCGCCGCTCGTCGAGCAGCCGGTGCATCAGATTGACGGTCCACATCAAGAGCGCAAGGGTGGCAATCTCTTTCGTGGGCCGGCGATAGTAGGCCCAAAGGCTGATGTTGACCATCACCGCCCCCGTCAGGAGGACGGCCACTGTCGGAAACTGTCGCCGCGCCCAGACGTAAACCCCGCCCATCATCACCAGGGACAACAACCACTGCAGCAGGGCAATCTCCAGAAAGGGGCGATTGCCAAACAGGAAGGCGGGTGTGATCAGCGCCGGATACCCGGGCGGGACCAGACAGTGGAACTCGGAGAGGGACGGGGCCGCCAGAAAATCGCGGGCCGTCTTCATATACAGGCAGCCGTCGACGGTCGGATACAGCCAGGGGCTGATCTGCGCCCCCATCAACAGGGCGAAGAGAGCCAGCCACAGCCGCGGATGTCGGCTCGTCCCTTCGATCCAACCTTCCAGTCGCGAAAATTTCGTCGACACGCTCTGTTTCCAATCGTCTGAACAGCGCAGCGTTCAATGTCTTCCGCGCGGGCCCGCCATTCCGTCCATGGAGTGCGCGTGGAAGCAAACAGGCGGCGGGAATATAGGGAAACTTTCGGGAATCGGTCAACGCGGCTTGGCCGGGCTGGTCCAACGCAGGCGCAAAAAATGCCGGTTTTTGACCCTTA
>DASPSM010000125.1:0-3589 GCA_035623955.1 Planctomycetaceae bacterium | reverse complement strand
CCGCATAATGTGAATCAGCTCTTCGGGCAAATGCCGGGCTTCGTAGTGACCGTTTGCGTCGGTCACCGCGGTTGCGAATCGGCTCCCGTTGGGATCCTCGGCGAAGACGAACGGATATCGTTGAAAATGCAGTTGGACTCCAGCGGCCGGCCGGCCGTGCTCGTCGTGCACAGTGCCGGCAACGGTCCCCCCGCGCTTCAGGACGATCGACAGAGGCTCCTGGCCCTGCGCGCGAACCTCGAAATCTGGCACGACGGCCAGGGCGTAGTCGGGATGAACAACGTGAAAGTTGTCCTTGCCCGGCGTCAACCCGCCGAATTGAAATTGACCGTTGACAGTCTTGACCCCGATTCCGTCTGAGATCTCCGCGGCCGACATCGGCAGTCGGCCGCCGGCCTTCGCACGCGAGACGACGAGGGCGCCGTCGACGGGCTGCCCCTCTTCGTCGACGACGGTTCCGATCAACCGGACGCCCTTCGTCAAAAGCAGCCGGACGCCGTTCTTGGGCAGTTGATCGGTATTGATCGGCTCGCTTCGCGTCGTTGCCAATCCGTCGGCCGTCGCCTCGACGACATAGATCCCGGGCCCGGTGACCTCCTCCATGAATTCGCCGAGAGGGTCGCTGACGCTGCGCCATTGGCTGCGGGGTGTGAAGTTTGTGCCGCGCAGGGTTTTCAACTTCACGATGCGGATCCGGAAGTCGCGTACTGGCTCGGGCCCTTTGGCGCCGTCGGCGACCACAGTGCCCCGCAGCACGAGCGGCCCGTGAACTTGGATCTCGACCTCGAGATTGTCGGACGGGGCCGTGACGGACGCGATTTCTTTCGTTTCGATCTCGGGTGAATCGAATCGCAAGTGATAGCGACCGCGCGGAAATGGTCCCACTTGAAACGTGTTGTGCCGCGGCTCGGCGTGCGCGCTGCCGTAAATTCGGGGCCCGTCCAACGACGTGGCATTGATCCAGATATGGCGCTGGGGTCGCCCGCCCACGAATCGAAAATGCCCCCGGATAATTCCCATCGCTTCTTGTGACGGAGAATCGACGCGCAGAGCGAGCGGACCCTGGCGATTGGCGAGATCGACATTGGTCATGAGCGTCGCAGTCCCCAGCGACCCCCCCTCCCGTGGCATCGAGATCGAAACGTTGTACGCCCCCGGTGCGATATGCGGCAGCACAAATGTTCCGTCTGCCTGGATCAATTCCCCGCGAGGCGATGAGTAGAATGTCCACCAGCTCGGCAACGCCACGACCCGCCAGCCCGCAGCCGCTTTGCCGTCCGAGCAGACGACCGTTCCTTTGACCGCCACGCCCCGACTCAACACGAGCTTCCGCTCGATGACGCTCGGGATCGATTCGAATTTTACGGGCAGCCTCGTGATCGCGAAGCCGTCGCTTTGCGCGGCAAAAACATACTCTTGCGCAGTGAGTCCTCCGATGGTGGTCCAGCCTTGGCGGTCGGACAACTTTCGACGACCGTTGCTCGGACCGGGCTTAAAAAAGTGGACCCCAGCGATCGGAGCGCCCTGTTCGTCGACCGTTTGGACGCGCAGCTGACAGGCCGGCTTGAGAGTGAAGTTGCGGACGATCGGCTGATTTGGGTCGAGAATGACGCGCGGACAACTATCCCAATCGGTTAATCCGAGGCACCGATCGCTCTCGATGAAGAGCCGGTGCTCGCCGGTACTCTGGGCGTGGTCGATGAAGTAGCCGCCGTGCGGCGTAGTTTTCGTTTCCTGGACAATGCTGGTCTGGATGTGAATGAGCCGAACCGTGGCGTCCGAAACCGGCTCTCCCTTTTCATCCGTGATGAGTCCGCTCAAAACGGCCAGCGGAGCTTTCTCCTGGTTCTTGTCCTGTTTGACCGAAGCCGGGTTGCTTGCGCGTTTCTGCGCGACCGCCCGCCGGCCCGCCATCGGCAACAGGACCAGGCCAAGGGCGACGACGGCCAGAAACCCCCAGATACCCAGCCGCGCGGACTTTGGCATTTGGCCGCTGGCAATGCGGCGAATGCGCTGGGCAAGCATCTTTCGCGATTCGAGAATGCCAATCATGCGGAGGCTGATCTCGGCGGGGACGAGCGATTGAGCCGCCACGTCGAGGAGCGTGTTGCTATAGCGTTCGCGCTTGGCGGCGTCCGAAACCAGCACTGCGTCGTCGACTGCCTCTTCCCGCAGTCGCCGCAGAACGGCGTTGGCGATCCAGATGACCGGATTGTAGAAGTAAACCACTTGGAGGACGGTCTGAAAGAGGTTGATCTGCAAATCCCACCGTTTCCAGTGCGACACTTCGTGGGCAAAGACGAGTTCGAACTGCTCGTCGTCGAGCTGGCCGACAAGGCGCCGCGGGACCAGAATCGTCGCCTGCCAGATTCCGCAGACTGCCGGGCAGCCGACTTCGTCCGAAATCCGCAAACGAATGCGACGAGCCGATACGCAGAGCCGGTCGCAAGCGGCCCGCAGCGGCCCGTAGAGATCCGCAGGCGCCTCGGTGGCTCGTCGGGCCAGCTGCCCGACTTTGGCGACCCGGCGCGCGACGAGCACGCTGAGTACCAGGACGCCTGCCAACCACGCGAGGAACAACCATCCCGCTCCCTCGAGTGTCGCGAGCGGGATAGTCCGGATGACTGCAGGCGGCGATTTCGACGCAGCGCGTGGGGTCGCTCCGGTCGGCTCCGTCGATGAAACCGGCAGGGCGATTCGCTCCGTCGTCGAGCTCGCGACTGGCCTCGCTCGTTCCAGAGGGGCCGGATCGGACGGGCCGAGCTGCGACGTCGGAAGGAGCACCGGCGCGGCCTCTCGCAGCATCGGCAAAGCAGTGACCGCAACGGGCGGCTCCTTCACGACCCAGTACCCAATGCTCACCGGCGTGCTCAACGTCACGGGGAGCATCAGCTTGAGCAGCACCAGCGACCAGATCCAATAACGGACGACGGCGCGAACCCGGCGGCGACAGAAGAATTTAAAGACGGCAAGGGCCCCGACGAGCACGAGAGTTTGCAGGAACATCACCGACGCGACGCTCCAGTGCACCTTCCCCAGCCAATTGAGCCACTCGATCCCGGAATTCAGGGTTTCGATCATGGCCAGGCTCCTGAGTTTTGCTTCGACTCTCCCGTTCGGCGGAAGCGCGAGTTACGACCGGCCGCGGCGATTGACCAACCGCCTTAGCACGGCGATTTCCCGCGGCGTGAGCTTTTCTTCTTCGATGAGGAAATGAATGAGCGGCGTGAGCGCGCCCCCAAATGCCCGACTGAGCAACTGTCGCAGCTCGCCGCGCTGGGCATCCGCGCGGCTGATGCGGGACGAGAACAGGGTGAGATTTCGGATCGTCCGCGTCTCGAGCAGGCCCTTGGCGACCATGCGATCCATCGTCGTCTTGACCGTGCTATAGGCCCAGTGGCGCGCATCCTGCAGGGCTTCCTGCACGGTCCCCGCCGCGCACGGTTCGTGCTCCCACACGACATGCATGATGGCCCACTCGGCTTCCGTGAGCCCCTTGAGCGCCCCCAGCCGAGCGGCCGCGTCTCGCTTTTTCGCCATCGCAGTGCCATCCTCGCATTACTTAAGTCGAATTTACACGACAAATGTC
>DASPSM010000107.1:0-5181 GCA_035623955.1 Planctomycetaceae bacterium | reverse complement strand
GCCAAGTCGCGGTAGAAGTTCTCGCCGTCCTCGCGTGTCGCGAAGTACCCATCGGCGATGCCCCAGTCAGCAATCGTGCGGGCCACGCGGTGAACGAGCTGGCGAACGCTGCGCTCACGTTCGGAGGTGTGAGGCTCCCCGTAGAAATACTTACTGACGACGACGTTGGTCGCCAGAGCGCTCCACGATTCGGGAATTTCGCAGTCGGTCTGCTCGAAGAGGACGTCGCCCGACTCGTCCTTGATCTGGGCGGTCCGCTTTTCCCAGGAGACCGTGTCGAACGGGTCTTGATCGACCGGGCAGAATTGAGCCGCCACGTTCATCGCTGTGCCGCTGTCGGTTCGCTCGCGCTGTCTGCCGAGATGTGGGCCTGAGCTGCTGCCAGAATTATTGCCGACGAGACCACGTGAAAGACGGTCCTGCACAATTCCCTTTGCTTCGTGCATCATGCACACTCCTGTTTTAGGACTTTCCTGCCTAGGATTTTCCAGATGTCCGTCCGATTCCAATCCGTTCCCCACCGGTCGCCGGTGGTTATGTCGGACCAGCCAACGGTGCCCCAACCCTGTGGTCTTCATCAAAACGGCCGCATTGCCCGGCGGATTTGGCACTGCCAAGCTCGAACGACCGCTTCCCTTCGGCAAATTCACGACGCAACCCAGAATAGCCGAATGGATACAAAAGTCCACCAGCTTTATTTCGTGGTTCTCACCTCCCAGGAACCACTATTTATTGGGGAATTCAATCAATTATACGCAAGATGTTGTGAGTTGCGCGGCTGGCCAATATAAAACTCCGAGCCTAAAAGTCAAGCCGCGGATTTCCGAAAATCTGGTGGCTGGCCCGGTCGGTCGAGCCCATTTCCCGTGGCTTGTTGGACTTAGCGATTAAAGAAAATGTGAACGGGTTGTGAATTCGTCCGGCGACCTGCGCAAGCGACGCGAGCTGGGTCGCCGTACTATTCCAATTGCACTTGCTCGCACTCCGTTCGCAAGCCGATTTTGAGACGCCATGATCTCGGTCCACGAACTGACGAAGACCTTCGTCACCAACAACCAGCAGGAAATCCTCGCCGTCGATCATCTGACGTTTCACGTTCGCGCCGGCGAAGTTTTTGGTTTGCTCGGCCCCAACGGCGCGGGGAAAACGACGACCGTCCGCATGATCTTGGGACTGCTCAATCCGACGAGCGGCTACGCGGAGGTTGAAGGCCTGCGGTCGTCGGAGGCGCCCGAGGAAGTGAAGCGCCGAGTGGGACTGGTCTCGACGAGCGCGGGGCTTTACCAGTGGCTGTCGGCCCGCGAGCTCCTGTTGTTCTTCGCCGATTTGTACGGGCTGCCGCGCGACCGGGCCGAGGCGAGGCTGGCCGAGTTGACGCGAGTGATGGACCTCGGGCCGTTTCTGGATCAGCGCTGCTCGACGCTGAGCACCGGGCAACGGCAACGCGTGCATCTGGCGCGGGCACTGATTCACGATCCGCCCATCATGCTGCTCGACGAACCGACGCGCGGACTCGACGTCTTTGGCAGCCAGGCGATCTTCGAATACATTTCGCAATTGCGGCGCGAGGGACGAGCGGTGATCGTCACGACTCACCGGCTCGACGAAGCCCAGCGGCTGTGCGACCGGTTTGGTCTGATGCATCACGGCCGCTTCGTGCTGGAAGGAACCCTGGAGGAACTGCGTCAAAAAAGCGGCCGCGACACCATCGTCGAAATGTTCATGGAGCTGACCCGGCCCACGCAGAGCGTCGAGCCGCTTCTCGCGCCGCCGGCACCGGCTGCGCCGGCCGCCACCACCGCGGAGGGCGCCGCGTGACGAGTTCTTCCGTGCCGCCCGCCGACGCTCCGCCTTCAAGCAGGAAGCGCGCCGCGCGGGGCGTTGCGCCGCGGTTTTTGCGTTTGATGCTCAAGGAGCTGCGGGAGACGCTCCGCGACCGGCGGACGATTGCCACGCTGATCCTCATGCCGCTCTTGGTTTATCCGCTGTTGAGCGTGGCCTTCGAGCGGTTTTTGCTGTCGAGCCTCAAGGCGGTCCCCGGCCACAGCCAGCCGGCGCTGGGCTTTATCAGCGATGCCGAGGCCCACGAGTTCGCACCGTACCTTTTGCGCGGCAGCGCGATTTTGGGCCCCAGCGAGGAGGAACGCGCCCGGCATCTCGGCGGACAGACGAAGACCAGCACGGTCCCCCTCAATTACGAGGTCGTCAACGATCTGAAGCAATCGGTGCTCGACGGCCGAGTCGACGTCGGCGTCCGCGTGCGCAAAGCGGCCGCGAACTCGCAGGATAAACAAAAGAACCCGGAGCGCGGCATCGATTGCGAATTGATCTACGATCCGCAGTCCGCTGCCAGCCGCGACGCCTACCACTGGGTCGAGCGCTGCCTGGGCGCGATCAATCAGCGCAGCCTCGAACGACAACTGCGCGAGAAAGGGATCGACAGTCGCCTCGTCCCCGTGCAGGCCTCGGTCGCGCCGATCGAAGCGGCGGGTGAAAGCTCCGCCGTCTCCGCTTCCCACTCCCTCTCCGCGCTCGTGCCCTTGATTCTGATCTTGATGACGATCACCGGCGCAGTCTATCCGGCCATCGACTTGACGGCGGGCGAGCGGGAACGGGGCACTCTCGAGATGCTCGTCGCGGCTCCGGTCCCGCGGATGCAGCTCTTGTTGGGCAAATATCTCACCGTGCTAATCGTCGCGCTCTTGACCGCGGTGGTCAACCTGGCCGCCATGATGGTCACCATCGCCAGCATTGGAATGACGCCCCTGCTGTTCGGCCCCAGAGGCATCTCCTTCGAGGAGCTGGCCGAAATCACTGCCCTACTGGTGCTCTTTGCGGCCTTCTTTTCCGCCGTGCTGTTGGCGGTGACGAGCTTTGCCCGCAGCTTCAAGGAAGCCCAGGCCTATTTGATCCCGTTGATGCTCGCATCGATCGCGCCGGGCATGCTGTCGATGATCCCCGGGCTCAAACTGCAGGGGCCGCTCGCGGTGACGCCGCTCGTCAATATCGTGCTGTTGGCCCGCGACCTCTTGCAGCATACGGTCGATCCGGTCACCGCCCTTTGGGTGGTGATCTCGACCGGCCTCTTCGCGCTGGCGGCAATCGGTGTGGCGGCGCGGATTTTCGGGACGGACGCGATTCTCTACGGCAGCCACGGCACCTGGTCGGACCTGTTTCGCCGTCCGCGGCGCGCGTCGGCCGCGCCCACAGCGACGAGCGGCCTGCTGGGGCTGGCGATCATCTTTCCGACTTATTTTCTCGCGTCGAACCTGCTGAGCCGATCAACGTTGGTCGGCCTGGACGGCCGGCTGTGGCTGGCGGCCCTTGTTGAGGTGCTGGTCTTCCTGCAGATTCCGCTGGCTCTCGCCGTGCTGAACCGCGTCGATCTGTCGACCGGTTTCCGACTGAAGCCCGCCCCTGTTGCCGCTTTTGCCGGCGCGCTGGTGCTGGGCGTTTCATTGTGGCCCTTCGCGCATCAGATTGTCGTCTGGCTGATCCACCTGGAAATCACGGATCTGGACCCACGGATGATGGCCGCCGCCGAGCAACTGCTCGCCAAAATCAAGGAAGTTTCCCCGGCGTTATTGATCTTCACATTGGGGATCGTGCCGGCGGTCTGCGAAGAGTTTTTTTTTCGCGGTTACCTGCTTTCCTCACTGCGCCGATCGAAATCTGCCCCTCGCGCGGTGTTGCTTTCGAGCGCGCTGTTCGGCATTTTTCACCTGGTCGCGACCGATCGGCTGCAATTCGAGCGACTCGCTCCCAGCACGGCACTCGGTCTCGTGCTCGGATGGCTTTGTATCCGTTGTGGCAGTCTGCTCCCGGGAATGCTGCTGCATGCCTCGCACAATTCGCTGATTCTGGCGGCTGCCCATTATCAGAAAGAACTGGCGGCATGGGGGTTGGGTCTCGGGAAAGCGACCGACGTGCGAGCGGCCGCGCTCCCGACGTCGTGGCTCATCGCAGGCGCGATCGGCACGGTGATCGGTTTCGCGGTGATCCAGTTGGGCACGCGCAACGTGGCTGCTCGAGCGACTGACGAAACGGAAGCACCCTTGGGCTTACGCCCGACGCTCGCCGATCAGGCACTCCACCAGGGCGCTCAATTGGCTGCACGCCCGGGCGATCCGCCAGCGTAAGCTCGCAGGTGCTGCGCTCGGTTCCGCCTCAAAGTCCTTAGAGAGCCGCGATCCGGTTCTGCAGCATCTCTCTCACGACCTGCGGGTCGGCCCCGTTGCTTTGCTTCATCACCTGGCCGATCAGTGCGCCGATCGCCTGCTGCTTGCCCCCTTTGACGTCGGCGACGATCTTGCCGTTGGCCGCCAGCACGGCATCGATGATCGGTGCCAGTTCGTCGGCTCCCGATGTGATCGCCAATCCCTTTTCTTTGATGATCGCGTCGACTGCCTCATCGGCGACGGGCTGCGATGCGGCCGATCGCTCCAGCAAGGCGGCGAAGACGATCCGGGCGCTGTTGACCGTAATCTTGCGAGAGACAATGCGTTGTAGCAGAGCTCCCAGCACGTCGGCCGAGATCGGGAACATGTCGATTGAAAGCTGGCGCTCCTTCATTTCGCGGAGCACGTCCTGCGTCAGCCAGTTGGCCGCCTGTTTGGCGTCGCCGCAGGCCGCGACCACTCGCTCGAAATAGTCGGCGAACGATCGGCCCTGCGCGACGATGACCGACGCGTCGTAGTGCGACAGGTTGTGCGCTGTCTCGAACCGCTGTCGCTTAGCCGCTGGGAACTCGATCAGGCCGGCGCGAATCTGCTCGCGCCACGAGTCTTCGATCGTCACCGGCACGAGGTCGGGATCGGGGAAATAGCGATAGTCGGACGCCTCTTCCTTGCCGCGCTGGCCGAAGGTCGCCCCCCGCTCGGCGTCCCAGCCGCGGGTCTCTTTGGAAACGTCGCCCAGTTTCTTGCCGGTCTCTTTCCAGACGTCGAATTGCCGTCGGGATTCGTATTCGATCGCCTGTTCGACGCCGCGAAAACTGTTGAGGTTTTTGATCTCGACGATCGGGGTCGCGACCGTGCCGCCGTTCACGGCAATGTGCAAGTTCACGTTCGCGTCGCAGCGGAGGCTCCCCTCCTGCATGTTGCAGTCCGAGACTTCGAGATACGTCAGCAACAATTTCAGCTCGTCGAGAAAGGCATGTGCCTCGGCCGGCGTGTTAATGTC
>DASPSM010000105.1:0-9902 GCA_035623955.1 Planctomycetaceae bacterium | reverse complement strand
TTGTTGCCGAATTTCGCCCGATCGGCGCTCGCACCCAAAATGGCGACCGTTGGCTTCCGCAAGCCGCATCCCCTCTTGGACGCACAGCTGCGCTGCTTAGTGCGCTGCGACCGGCTGTCGCGCCAGCTCCGCAACGAAGCGGTCGTATTCCGATTGAATGACATCGCGCGCGGGTGGCGGGCCGGCGCTCACAATCAGGCGGTAACGCATCGTCAACGGATGATCCGGCCGAAGCGTCGCTTTGAAATACGCGCCGAAGCGCCCGTAGGGACGCTCGGAAAATTTCGACGGTTTCGGCAACGCCGGGTCCTCGAAATAGGTGACTGTGTAGGGCTTGCCGTTAATGCCATAAGACATCGCCAGCCAGCCCAAGTTGATGAACTTGTTCGGATCCTTTTTGTCGTCGACCTCGAATGGCTTGGGCTGTTCCGGAAACCCCTTGGGCCTGACAAACGTCGCCGATTTTGTTTCAGCCACCGACTGGGCCGCGCGGAACTGAAAGCCGGCATGTTGGCGATCGCCCGACAGCTCAATTGTGCCGCGGCGGCTCTCTAAGCGGCTGGTCCAATCGATCTGCCAGGCGGGCGGCCCGCCGGGGGCACCGACATGCGTCACTCGCACCGAGCGAATCTCGTCGACCACCGGTTCGCCTTTGCCGTCGTTCCAGCCGATTTCTGACGTCATAAATCCGGACTGCGAGTCCGCTCCCTTCTCAACGAAGCGGATGTGCCGCTGGTGTGCCCCCTTGATGCAGTGCCAGGAATCGATTTCGCCCCCCTCGTACCGCGTCTGTCGCCAGCCGACGAACAGACCGCGATGATGCGGGTAGAGTCCGCTGGGGCCGTTGGTAATCAAATCGCCGGTTCCCGGCCCGAATACGTGATGATAGACCTTGAACGTTTCTTCCGCGCGCTTGGGAGTCGAGCGGTCAAACGCGTACATGTATCGCAGCACTGGCTTCCCGTCGTACTGCAGATCGGCCGTGTCCTTCTCAAGTCCATCGACCCATTGAAAGCCGGCCACGGACTCAGCAGCACGGAGAGTGTGCCTTAAGTGCGCAGTTAGCGCCGCCGCGAGCAAGCAACAAACACACGGACCGGCGGTGATTGCCCGACAACGCCTCACGGCTCTGCCTCCAGAAGACTCTTGAGCTGTTGAATCTGGCTGGGATCGGCGACGTGCGCCAACAGTTTGGGATCCTTGGCCAACAGCCAATTGCATTCCGCGAGCGACTCGGACGGCCGCCCCGTTTCGAAGCACAATACAGCCCGACGCCAGTGCTCGAGGACCGAGCTGGAATCGAGCGTTAGCATGACCTCGATATAGCGCAGCATCGCCTCTGCGTCTCGGACCTCTTCGGCGCTTGCCGCGAGATTCCGCACGAGCCGGTAGAGAATCTCTCGCTTGGATTGGGGCTTCCAGCTGTCGTCGGTGATCGGCAGGTCGGAGAGGCTCTTGGCCTGCACCTCGGCCTCGGCGCGCGAGAGTCGGCGGGCCCCTTCGTAAACGTCGATCAGCATGGAATTGTCCTTTGCCGATTCGAGACGCACGAGGTAGCGGCCTGGCAGCCCGATCCCCACGACGCTCACGCCAAGTCTTCGGGCCAGCTCGATGTACAAAATCGACAAAGTCACCGGCAGCCCTTCGCGATCGTCGATCACCTCGTTCAAGTAGCTATTCGAGCGGCTGTCGAACTCGGTCCGGCACCCGTGAAAGCCCATCTTCTTGAACAGGAACTCATCAAGAGCCGCAAGCTTCGCCTGATCGCTGGCATTGGCGGGCAAAGTGCCACGGATAGCGCGCGCGAAACCATCGATTTCGCGGAGATAAGCATCGACGTCGAGATCGTCGTTGTCCATCCGTGCCACGATTAGCGCACCGCGCAAGAGGTCGACGTCCTTTTCGGACTCGTGATCAAAGAGCGCTGAGAGCTGCTGCTGTGTTCGCCGCGAGCGCAACGCGTCGGCCGCGCGCCGCAGTTGCCGGGCCTCACGCTCTCGGCGTTCGGCGCTGTCGAGCAGGGCCCGTACGCCTGCATCGGCGTCGGGCAGAAGGTCGGTGATCGTTTTCGCGTCGGGCGCGCGGTCCCCCTCAATTTTCCTTGCCGCGCGCTCCACGCGCCGCGTCACCTCGGGAGAAGGCATGTTGGAGAGGAGCTTGACGGAAATCTCGAAACCCTTGAACTCCGCTTGGGTATCCCGAAAATTTGCCAGGCCGGCTTTCCCTTCGCGAAACTCCGCATCGTTCGCTTCGACTACCAGCACGTCGTTGACATATCCGCGAATGAGGTCTTTTTCGATATGCACCTTGAGCTGGTTCCATTCGCCTGGGCGGTACGCCGCGCTGCGAACTTCCTTGATGATGTGCCACGAATAGACGTCGGGACCGTCAAACCGTGTGAGCCGCAGTTTGCCGTTCGACGGGTAGAAGCCATAGTGGCGGTCGATATCGTGCATCGCGAAAGCCAGACCGGCAGCCCCCTCCTCGTGCTTCAGCCGCACCCAGACAGCCGCCTCGTAGGGAAGTGCCGGAACAGCCCGCTTTGAGACCAGCAGCATGCGGCCGCCGAATCCGGTACCGGGGCCTTCGCCGGAAATTCGTCCGGCATGCTGGCGCCACCGACCCCCCATCAGCGGCGCCCACTCATTTCCGTCGAGCGCGCCGATTGTGAGCCATTGCTCGATCCGCACGGGATTCGGCTTTTTGAGGAGCGGCTTGAGCGCATTGATCGCGACGGCGAAGCCCAGGTTCTCGGTGACGACCGACTTCATTGTCACCACGCCTTCGACGTGCCCCTGACGATCGAGCACGGGGCCGCCGCTGTTGCCCTGCTCGATCGGCATCGCGAGTTGAAGCATCGGCTTCCCGTCCATGACTCGAATGGCGGAAACGACCCCGCTCACGACGCTGTGTTCGAGCCCGCGCGGATTGCCGACGGCCACGACCTCCTGGCCTTGCTTGAGAGCGTCGGAATCGCCCAATTCCAGCGGTTTGAGGTCGACGGCTTTGATGCGAATTACAGCCAGGTCCATCGCCCGGTCGGTCGCGTAAATCTCCGTTGCCTCGAATCGTTTGCCATCCGCGAGGGCGACGAAGATCGGTCGCGCTTCGCCGATCACGTGCAGATTGGTGGCGATCAACCCATCCTTGTCGATGACGAAGCCGGCCCCCAAGCTCGACCGTTCACCGTCGCGTCCCGCCACCGAAATTACGACCGTCGAATCGTGGACTTTGCCAGCCAGTTCAGCGACCGACATGTCCCTCGACCTCACGATTGAGGGCGACGCCGCAAACGCGACAGCTGCGAAAATCAATGCGATAAACCGAGCGCAACCCATGCGGGGCTCCGAAAGAGACGCAACAGACCAGACCGTCACATTAAACGCGCGGTCGCGGCGGCCACTTGCATATTAGCCGCTCGGGCGGTTGGCATTCCACGGTTGCGGCGCGGACGCAGAGGCAAAATTGTCGCATGACAAGCAGCCGGCGACCGATTCAGGAAGCCTCGCGCCTCCGCCGTTCCTCGGTCGGATCCCGATCCGATGGCGGCGCTTGAACGGCCAGACGCATTCCGCGGGTGATCGGCAGCGGAAGAATTTCCGGCCGCTGCTGTGATCCCGCGGCATCCGAGCGTGCGTCGTCCGGCCGTTCGTTACGTGCGGTTGACTCTGATGGCGCCTCGTTCGCGCGGCGACCTCGCGCGTGGAACAGTCGTTCGTAAATCGGACACGTCGCCAACACCTGCTGGTGCGTGCCGTAGGCGACCAGGCGGCCGTGATCCATGACGGCGACTTTGTCGATCAACTCCAAGACGCTGGGCGTGACTGCGTGAGTGATCAGGAAGGTCGTGCGGCCCTCCACGAACGTGAGCAGCGCCTCGTGGATCAGCCGCTCGCTTTGAGCGTCCGTGGCGGACGTGGCCTCGTCAAGAATCAGGACCGCTGGATTCCGCAGGATCGCACGCGCCAAGGCAACGCGCTGCCGCTGTCCCCCCGACAAGCGGCCTCCTTTTTCGCCGACGCGAGTTTGAATTCCGTCGGGCATCTGGTCGAAGAACCGCGTCACGTAAGAGCGGGCGGCCGCGTCTTCGATTTCTGGCCGGGACGCGCCTGGTCGCCCGTAGCGGATGTTTTCGTAAATCGTGTCGTCGAACAGGACCGTCTCTTGCGTGACGACGGCGATCTGATCGCGCAGCGCGGCGAGCGGAACCTGGCGAATGTCGATCCCGTCGATCCGGATCGAACCGAAGTCGGGATCGTAAAGCCGTGGCAGCAGATTCACGAGGGTCGACTTCCCCGAGCCGTTCTCGCCGACGACGGCGATCACTTCACCGGCCTCGACCTTCAGCGAAACGCCCTCCAGCGCGGCCGGGCGGGCCGCGCCCGTCGGGCCGCTGCGGGCATACGCAAAATGGATGTTGTCGAACTCGATCGAGACGCTATGCCGCGGCAACTCGGCCGGCGAAGCCGGCGCTTCGATCTTGGTTTTTTCATCCATCAACTCGAAGATGCGATCGGCCGCAGCCCCGGCTCGCTTGAGCTTGGCATACGTGGTCGAGAGCTTGCGCGCGGGGTCGATGACCCCGGCCAGCATCACGTAAAGCGCCCCCAGGTCGTTGATTCCCAATTGGGCGCTCGTCAGACGAATTCCCCAGATGTCGGTCGTGCCGCGGAGCACGAGATAGCACCCCGGCAAGAGCGCCAGGTAGGCGGCCACCCAGGCCATCGTTTCGGTGATCGGACCGGTTAGCGCATCAAGCCGGGCGATCTTCACCGATCGCTCGTAATAATCCTTGCTGTCACGATGGAAGCGTCGACGATGACGCGGCGCAGCGCTGAAGGCCGTCACAACCTTGTAGCCGTCGAACGTCTCTTCGAGCGTCTTGTACAGCCGCGTCATGCTGTCCATCATGCGGTGACTATGCCGCTTGAGACTGGAGCCAATACGCGCAAAGACGATGGCCACAACCGGCGCGGTGAGCAACGACAACAGTGTCAACTGCCAGCAGACCAGCATCGCTCCGATGATGCAGACCACGGCCTTGAGGGGCTCTTGAACGAGTTTGCCCCCCATCAACCGCAATCCGTTAGCCATCACCGTCATATCGTTCGTAAAGTGCGACATGAGTTTCGGCGTTCCCTTGAGGGAAACCGACTGATAGTCGAGCTTCAGAACCCGTCGCAAACAGTCCTTGCGCACGCCCATCAGTGACAGTTCGACGAGCTGCGCGATCAGGTTGTCCTGGACGTATTCGCAGAACCCTTTGGCCAAAGTCGCCAAAAGCTGAATTGCCAACACAACCGCCAGCAAGTCGAAGCGATCCTTCGGCAGCTTGGGTACGACTTTTGCGCGGAGCCACTCGAGCACCATCAGCTTGTATTGCGCGGTGCCGAGGCTCGACTGCTCGTTCGATTGTCGTCGGAGGATCTTGATGCGCTCGCGATCGGAGTCGCGAGGATTGGTCGCGTCGAGTTCGCGAAGTTGATCTTGGCGCTGGTCGACCTTTTGCTCGCCCTTTTCGATCGAATCCTTTGTTTTGGCGATCAGATCGCCGACGTACTTGTCGAGCGGCTTGTCCTCAAACAGCACCGTGATGATGGGATAGGCCGCCGACAAGCTCAGCCCCCACAGCGCGGCAACGAGTACGGCAAACACGACCGACAGGTAGAACTTGCGGCGGTGCGGCCAGACGTACTGGATCAGCCGGGGGAACGAATTCAAGAGGTACCGTCCCTGGTACGTATTCGAGCGCGGGCGCGCTGCGGGCGCCAGCGGTCATTTAACAAAGACGGCACGAGCGGTCCAGAGGAATCGTCGAGCCTGCGAAGCAAAACCGCCGGACCGAAGTCCGGCGGGTTGCGAGATGCTCGAGGTTCGCAGCAGCGCCATTGAGCCTCAGTCGGAGGTTGCGCCGACCAGTTCTTCGTCCGCGTCGACCATCTCGGCGTCGGTCGGCAGGAAATCCTGCACGAAGCCCTTCAGGTGCGTGCTGCGGGTTGTGTGCTGCAGCTTCTTGAGAGCCTTGGATTCGATCTGCCGGATTCGTTCGCGGGTGACCTTGAAGATCCGTCCGGTCTCTTCCAGCGTGTAGCTGTAACCGTCGCCGAGCCCGTAACGCAGGCGGATGATTTCGCGCTCGCGATACGTGAGGCTCTTAAGGACGTGCTCGATCTTGTCCTTGAGCATCTGCTGCGTCGCCGAATCGGCCGGGCTCTCTTCGTTATCGTCTTCGAGAAAGTCGCCGAAGCTGCTGTCCTCGCTCTCGCCCACCGGCGTGTCGAGGCTGATCGGGTGCTTCCAGGTCTTCATGATCCGCTCGGTCTCGTCGACGCCGAAGCCGACTGCGGCGGCCAGCTCCTCCATCGACGGCTCCCGGCCGGTGTCCTGGCGAATCTGCTCGCTTTTCGCCTTGAGGGCCGAGATGCTCTGGAACATGTGAACGGGAATACGGATCGTGCGTGCGTGATCGGCCACCGCCCGGGTGATCGCCTGGCGAATCCACCACGTCGCGTAGGTCGAGAATTTATAGCCACGCCGATACTCGTACTTCTCGACGCCCCGCATCAGCCCCGCGTTGCCTTCCTGAATCAGGTCCAAGAAGCTCAGGCCGCGATTGCGGTACTTCTTGGCGATCGACACGACCAGCCGCAGGTTCCCTCCGGAGAGCTTTTGCTTGGCGTCCGTCCAGGCGTCGAAGCGGCGCTTGATTTCCCTGCTGCGAGCCCGGAATTGTTCGGGCGTCTCGAGGGTCATTTCGACGAGTTCGGCCAACTCGCGCTTGAGCAGCTCGGTCTCGTTGCTCTTCGAGTGGCTCCGCGAATTGCGCTGCAGCTGCCGCTGAAGCTCGCCGATGCGGTCGGCGATCTGGTGCATCCGCTTCATGATGGGCTGCAAGCGCTGCGTGCGAAGGCTGAGCTCCTCGCAGAGAGTGGCCATCTTCCGTCGGCGAATTTTCATGCGTTCTTCGGCCGATTTGCGCTTATCTTTAGGCGCTTCCGGATTGCGGGCCAGCCTCGAGTCGGCGGCGTTCTTTTCCAAAAGAACTGCGAGCGTCTTGAGGTTCTCGGTCATCCTTCCCTGAATCTGCTCCTTGCCGACCCCCTCGGTCTCCGACGTTCGCAGCGTCCGCTCGAAGGGAAGCTCGTTATTGCGCACCTTCTCGAAGGTCTCGACCGCGATCTTGAGGGCAAAGTCCGATTCGAGGACCGTGCGGCGGAAGCGTTTGCGGGTGATTTCGATCTGCTTGGCGAGAAAGATCTCGCGCTCGCGGGACAGCAGGGGAATGTTCCCCATCTGGCTGAGATACATGCGGATCGGGTCGCGCGACGAGAGGGCCGCGGCCTCGGCTCCGATGATCGAGCGGGCCAGCGCCGCCCCTTCGGACGAGTCGTCGGTCCACTGCGAACTGGCTGGATCGTCCGCCTCCGGGAGCGGCGGCGCATTGGGGTCATCGGCCAGGTCGAGTCCCAGCTCCTCCATCGTGAGAATCAGCCGATCGGCCAGCCCGGGGTCGCCCCCCTCGTCCGGCAGATATTCATTGACCTGATGAAACGAGACAAAGCCGCGCTTTAATGCGCCGTCGACGACGCTCTTTAGTGCAGCATCAACCTGATACACGGAAAGCTCCCTTCCACATGGAACCGTTTCGGATCGCACTTCCTTGCACGAAAAAGCCAATCAACTTTTCGTACTTCCCTGCACTCTCCGACGGATGCCTCGGCGGCAACAAAAAACGACCCAAGGGGAATCGCTCTCGTTCGCGCCGATCATCGCCGTGTCGGTCCACGACACCCGCTTGGGCATGGAAGTCCCGGCAGCAGGCAAACCAAGCCCGGCGGCGTCATGGAGATCACTCTCCTACGACGTACTCGCCCGGAGGCCGATTGCAGAAGAAACGCTGCGGGATGGCCGGCAAGCAATGAGGGAAGAGTGGGTTCTCTGTGATAGCATCCTTTCTCTCCAGCGAGAACCAGCCAGGCGAATCCATCATTCGCCGTAATAAACCGCCTATGCTAACAAAATCCCAATCAATTGCCCAACAATCCCACCCGCCGGACAAAAAAAATACAAAATTTCTGTCCGATGGATTTTGCGCCTTCTCCACAGGCTTGTTCCGGCGGCGTGTCGACAAAAACGCGGCTCTTCTCCCGCCGCGCAGCGCCTCCACTCCGGAGCAAAATGTCTGACCCTTGCTCTGGCTTCCATCCCGATCCGTCGGCCGAATTATTCGCACCCAAGCCGAAAGAGGTCAATTGGCCGGATTCGACTTAGGTTCGATCGATTCGCCATAAACATTTATTGCAAAGCATGTTGCGGAAACAGATAAAAATCCTTGACATCGCGTAATTGTGCCCTTCCCCTACGTCGCGCCTGGTGCGAGCCCGCCTTGCGACCGTTGGGGCATCCAAACTTGGGCTCGGCGAATTACATCCGGGGCGCGGAAGCAGACGCTTTGCGGTATCGTGGTGCAGGGCTCGGGCCGCCTTAAGCGGCCAACGGTATCCAGGAACAGTCCGGCGATCGGTGCGACTCAGAGTTTACATTTTTCGAGGGGACCGAGCATGACGGATCGATCCTTTGTCGTGATGGTCAGTGATCGGGCGTTAGGACCGTCGGTCGAAAACATCGGAAAGAAGCTGCTCGAGCTGGATGGCCAAGGCATCTACTCGACGGCCCGCCCGCTCGACAAAGTGCTGCACCATCTCGTGCGCGGCGTGCGCGATGACGTGCTGCTCAAGACCAACCTCGAGCAAAGCGATCTCGAGAACCTGCTGCGGAAGAACCTGGGCGGCGACTACAAGCTCTGCACGATCAAATGGATGCGCTGAGGTCGCCGGCGTCCGTCAGAGCCAGAGCTTCTGGCGGATGAACTCGACGACGTCGCCGAACAGCACGTAACCCAGGCTCCGCGGGCCGCAGTTGATTTTGGCCCGCACTTCGGCCCCGATCCACTTGTCGGGAATCTTTGAAGCGTCGGTCGACGCGTGCATCTCGAAGATGTTCGATTGGTCGTTCGACACGGCCGAGTGGGTGGAGATTGAATCAAGCGTCGCGGTAAAGGTCGACTCCAGGGCTGTTGCGGGGATGAACTCGACGTCGAGCTTGTGGTCGGGGCTGGCGTTCCACGCCCGCAACACGTGGCCCATGCGGCTCCCTTCGACCTCGAGCTCGAGTCGCCAGGGCCCCGACTCGTCCATGTCTTCCAGCAGGAGTTCTCCCTGCTGCACCGGTCGGTTCTTGAGCGTCTCCTCGAGCTGAAACGAGGCCACTCGGCCGTCGATCGGCGCCCGGATCAAGAGACTGTCGACGCGTTCTTTCTGAATCTTGACGATCTCGCTGAGCCCATCGAACTCGATCTGTGCCTTACGACGGGCCGCAGCGGCTCGCAGCATGCCAGGATGGTCCCCCTCCTTCGCGGCCGCATCCGCCTCGTGCCCCGAGGAGACGACCTGCTGGTTCGCCTGCTCGAGTTTGGACACATTCTCGTTCAATTCTGCCGCCAATTGCTCGTTGCGGAGTTGCAGGAGCTTTTGGTCATTCTTCACCTTGTCGCCGCCGTGCACGAAGACTTCGATCACCTCGCCGTTCTCGGGGGCGAAAATCTGATGCCGCCGCACGGGCATCAGCTTTCCCTTGCCTGTGACGCGATAGTCGTACGGAACCAGCCATAACGCCGCGATCACCAAGACGACACCGGCCAGGGCGGCCAGAGTCTTCGCCAGTCTGCGGCCGTGGAACCATTCCGCACCGTGACCAAGCGTCTGCCACAACCGCAGGAACAAGATGCGATCGTTATGCCGCGCCCGGGCCAGCACGGCGCTGACGTGCTCGGCGAGCAACGTCGAACGGGCCTCGACGGTCAGGCGCGGGCGGCTTTCGGCGGTCTGTTCGATCACCAGGCA
>DASPSM010000090.1:0-2059 GCA_035623955.1 Planctomycetaceae bacterium | reverse complement strand
ACCAAGTGCGATGTCCAAGCGCCGTCTGAAAGCGCTCGTGGTCGATGACGAGAAGCATATCCGCGCTCTGATCATAGGCTGGCTCTTTCGCGAAGGCTTCTTGTGCAACGAGGCCGACGATGGAGCGAAGGCGCTTCGAGAGCTGGAACACACGCACTATGATCTCGTCGTGGTCGATCTACGCATGCCCAATCGGCACGGCCACTCACTTTGCAAGGCAATTCTGGACCAAGACGACCGCGCGCGGCTCGTGGTCGTAACCGGAGTCAGCGACCCCAGAATATGGCGCGATCTTGAAGCGCGGGGCGTCGACCACGTGTTCCAAAAGCCCGTCGACCCGTCGGAATTTGTCCGCCGGGTTCGCGAGCTCACGCAGTCATCCGACGCCTCGGCCCACTCCCGGAGCGATCGAACCGCCGGAACACGCGGCTCAGATCCAGGCAATCGGAATTCACCGGAGGACAGTCGAATGCCGGCCGTCGCGCTGCTCATGCACGATGGGCAACGTGCCCACAAGCTGGCGGTGCAGCTCAAGCGCGAGTCGCTGCTTCCGTTCGTGCCCGAATCCTCCGATGCGCTTTGCGAGCTGGCCGAAAATCGCCACCTGGAGATGCTCATTCTCGAAAACTCGCGATTCGGTTTTCTCACTCCGGAGGACCTGGTCGGTCATCTGAAAACTTCCGCGACAAAAACAGAGATCATTCTGTTAGGGGAGCATAACGTACCTCCGAAGGTCCTTGCTGAGTGGGCGATCGTCCCGACGCCGATGTCGCGCTACGCAAGCGACGCCGAAGTGGTTCAAGCCGTCCGCGGCAAGATCGCGGCGATCGGTCGCGCACATGGACGAGTATCGGCGCAAGCGCGTGAGCTCGTCCGCCCGCTGGCGGTCCTCTCACAAGCGCATCAATCCGCTTTGAAGCTGTCAAAGTTTTTGCAGATATCCGCCCCCGAGCCGGCGCCAGACTGCCTGGCTGAAGAAGTGACGGCAGACGCGAACTCGGCTGCGGAGATTCTGCGGCTGGCAAAAGGCGCGAGTGCGGGACTGCGCGGCGAGGTCACGAGCGTTATGGACGCAATTACTCGAATGGGCGTCACGCGCTCGACGGCCCTGCTCGTCTCCTCCGCGATCAAGGGCGCCGAAAAGCCGCTCTTGCGTCGGATGCCTCTTCCGCTTCGAGAGTGGTATCAGCGTCGCAGCACTTTGAACGCGGCCCTGGCGGCAGTGTGCGCGCAGAAGTTCTTTGGGCTTTCCGGTGACGTCTCGTTCGTCCTGGGGTTGTTGCAGGACATCGGCATCGCCGTCCTGGCGGCGACCTTTCAAGATCGTTACGCCCGATTGGTTGCTCGCGCGCGGTCGTGCGGCCCGGCACACCTGCACGTCATCGAACGCGAAGATCTGCGGTTAGAGCATTCCGAGATCTCGACTGCGCTCATCGAACAGTGGGGGTTTTCCGACGAGCTCCTCAGTGCCATCCGCTTCCATCACAATCCAAAGCCCGCAGAACCCCAAGAGTGCGCCCCATCGGTTGTTGATGCGATGCGAATTGCCGAAAGCATTGCTGACTTGTGCGACAACCGGCACCCCGCGCGGCGCCAAGAACTGTTCCGCCAACTCGCCGCGTGTTGCGATAAGGGCCCGCAGCAAAGCTTTCGAACGCTCGAACAATCAATCAAGCTGGCAGTAGAAATCGCGCAGCAATTCCGCGCTTCCGCACTCGACGAGGCGGCGCTAACAAGCCTGTTTCGAGAACTCCTCGAATTGCCCGCTGCCGCTTCAAAGTGACCTGGCTCAAAGCAGCCAACGCCTGCCACTTCGCCGCCTGACAATGGCAACGAGAATACGGGCGCTGTCGCACAGCCCCGGAAGAGGCCCATTGCATTGAGGAGCTGATCCACGCCACGAGTCATCACAGCAGCTTGAGCCGCTGATCCAAGACGCCAACCTGGTGCGCGAATCGCTCCGCCCCCTCTTCAGCTAACCGTGGCATTGCGGCCGCCGGCCCATGTGCGCTGCAGGACGACGTCCAGCGGGGTCAGGATCCCGATGGGGCGTGCCGGG
>DASPSM010000085.1:0-9610 GCA_035623955.1 Planctomycetaceae bacterium | reverse complement strand
TGACAGCCTCACCCAAGCCGCCGAAAACGTGCGTCCCCTTGTTTCGACAACGCTCGTTAATGGTGACCGCGGTCAGCGAACCGCCCACTTGCCCGGGCCGCGAGTCTACCTGACCGCGTTGGCCTTCTTCGCGGCGATGATCGGCAGCTTGGAGGCCCACTGGCGGATCCGCGGGTTCCTCCCGGACGTACCAGATTCAGCCGGATTGTGGGACTATCACCGAACTCGGGTCGTCGGCAACAATGACAGGTTGATTGTCGCAATTGGGACCTCGCGCATTCGAGCCGATCTTCGACCCGAAGTGTTGCGCGAGAGCCTCCCTTCATATCGCTACGTTCAGTTGGGAATCAACGGGCCGTCGAGCTCGCTTGGTTTGCTGGCGGAAATCAGTTGCATACCTCGCTTCCGCGGGATCGTCCTGTGCGACATCCTTCCCCCTCTCATGGACCCGGAACTGAACCGCGATCAATCGGAGCCAGCCCGTCAGACGGTTGCACAGAGTCGTTCTCTGAACACGTACGTGCATTCCCTGCTCTGCGACCGATTTGTCGTCCTCAATTCGGCGCTCACGTTGAGAGAGGTCCTGGCCGCACAAGGTGACTTGCGACCGAAGCCGAACGGCCCGCGATTTCGCGTTTACGCAGATCGGACGCTCGAAGTCAGCTACGCCTCGCCAGAAGCTCTCAAGAGAACGACCAAGGCAAAACTCAAAAGCTATGAGGAGCTGTATGCGCGGGCGAAACGCTACAAAAGCGTCGACGAGTTCAAGCAAGCCGTCGCGGGTATTGCAGAATTCGTCGCACGAATCCAACACAACGGCGGGCAAGTGGTTTTTCTGCGGTTGCCCGCGTCGGGCGCCCGGTTGGCACTCGAGGAGTCGGCTTTTCCTTCCTCGATCTATTTTAGCGCCTTGGCCAGCGTGACATCCGCTCCATGGATCGACTTTCGCGACCTTCCATATGCTGACGATTTCGAGTGCCCAGACGAGTCGCACCTGTCATTCAGCGGAGCCGAGGTCTTCACGAAGTCTCTCGTTGCCGAGCTCAATCAACGCGCGCTCGTCCGGCAATGAGAGTCTCGAGAGACGCGGCAAGATCAACGTCGCAGAGGTCCCTGGCGGTTTGTTCACCAAACTCAGTTTATTTTCAGCAAAACACCCTCGGAATTGGTGAATTTCTGGCGCTGCTTGGCGCTCGCCCCAGGCTGGGACACAATTGATTGGTTGTCAGGCGGCTTTCTTGCGCGGACGGAGCCGGGGCGCTGCAGACGCGAATTGTGAAACCAAAAGGGACTCACCGACGTCGAATGTGAGAGGGGGTGGAGCGTCAGCTGAGCTGGAACGATGAACTTAGGGATTAATCTAGCCGCCGCGTAAGGACAATTTTTCGTCCCTTGCGCGTCTAATTGAGATGGGAACTCTTCAGACAGACAGAAGTGCGGCTTAGCCGGCTTCGGCGCACGTCGCAGCTCAAGGAGCGGGCGCAACCATACCCACCCGCATGAGAAAGTGCACACGATGGACCAGGTTGTAGCTTCCGCCCCGTCCGCAGAACGCCTCAGCGAAAACGACGTGCAGGCCATCGATAACCTGCGCTCGATCTATTCGCGTTTGAAAAGCGAACTAGGGCGGGTGATTGTCGGCCAGCACGACGTCATCGAGCGGCTCGCTCTTTGCCTCTTCGCGCGGGGCCACGCTTTATTGCTTGGCGTTCCCGGCCTGGCCAAGACGCTCTTGGTGAGCAAAGTCGCCGAAACGATGTCTCTGAAATTCAGCCGCATCCAGTTCACACCCGACTTGATGCCCATGGATATCACCGGGACCGACATCTTGCAGGACCAGGCGGGCGGCACACGCGAATTTCAGTTTGTCCGCGGGCCCGTGTTTGCCAATATCGTTTTGGCTGACGAGATCAACCGCGCCCCGCCGAAAACGCAGGCCGCGATGCTCGAGGCGATGCAGGAGCACAAGGTGACCGTGGTGGGTAAGCCTTTCGTCCTCGACCCTCCGTTCGTCGTGCTGGCGACGCAGAATCCGGTCGAACAGGAAGGAACTTATCCGCTGCCGGAGGCGCAGCTCGACCGATTCATGTTTTTGATCGAGCTTGACTACCCGTCAGAGGCCGAAGAGGTCCAGATCGCGCGCACGACGACTGGTGACGCGCTTCCGGAGCTCAATCATCTGCTGACCGCGCCGGAAATCATTCAGCACCAGAATCTCGTGCGCCGCGTCCCGGTGCCCGACCACATCTACAAGTACGCGGCCCGGCTCGTGCGAAAAACGCGTCCAAACGGAGCGACGGCGCCGGCGTGGCTCAAGCCCCTCGTCGCTTGGGGCGCCGGGCCGCGGGCGGTGCAGTATCTCATTCTCGGCGCCAAGGCGCGAGCGGCCCTTTTGGGAAGCTATATGGTGCGGTTGGAAGACGTCCAACATGTCGCCGCGCCGGTTCTCACGCATCGGGTGATCACGACGTTCACCGCGCAGTCCGAAGGGATCGACGCCAGGCAGATCGTGCGTCGCTTGATCGAAGAGACCAGCACTGAGGAGTAAGGGGTACGGTGTTTAAAGACCGCCGCACCCGCAGTTTCCTTGACGCGGCCGCCCTGTCCCGCCTGGCGGCCGTTCCGCTGTTTGCTCGCCGCCCCATGCAAGGCACCGTGTCGGGCCGCCACCCGAGCCCGCACCGTGGTTCGAGCGTTGAATTCGCCGAGTATCGCAAGTATGTCCCCGGCGACGATCTGCGCCGATTGGACTGGCGCGCCTACGGCCGCTCCGATCGGTTCTATGTCAAGGAATTCGAGGCCGACACAAACCTGCGCTGTTGCCTGGTCCTCGACACGAGCGGCTCGATGGGTTTTGGCCCTGCGGGCGCGACCAAGCTCGATTACGCGCGGCGAATCGCGGGCGCTCTCGGATATCTCGCCTTGCAGCAGGGAGACGCGGTCGGCCTGTCATGCGTCGCCAACGGACTGGCTCGAAACATACTGCCCAAGCGCAACCCGGCTCACTTGATTGCACTCTTCGACCTGCTTGAAGAGACCCGTCCGCACGGCGAAACTAAGCTCGCCCTGGTGCTGCACGAATTAGCCGAGACGATCCGCCAGCGAGCTTTAATCGTCATTATTTCTGACCTTTTCGTTGAACCCGACCTGTTGGGCAGCTGCTTCCAGCATCTGCGATTCCGCCGCCACGACGTCGCGGTCTTCCACTTGCTGGAGGCGCAGGAAATGGAATTCAACTTTCGGCGGCCGATGCGGTTTCTGGATATGGAAGGCGGAACCTCGATCTTCGCCGACCCGACTGAAATCGCGGACCGCTATCACCGCGCGCTCAACGCCTATTTGACCGAGCTGCGGCGAGTCGTCTTGGAGTCGTCAGTCGATTACCACCGCGTGCTCCTCGACGAGAACTACGAACGCGTGTTGACGCGGTTTCTGGTCGGCCGCGCCCATGGAAAGGGCGCGCAATGAGCTTCCTGCAGCCCTGGCTGCTGGCCGCGCTCCCGCTCGTGGCCCTGCCGATCATCATTCACCTCATCAACCAGCGGCGTTACCAGACGGTGCGCTGGGGCGCAATGATGTTCCTGCTGACGGCCAACCGCATGGCTCGCGGATTCGCGCGGCTGCGGCAGTATCTGATCATGGCCGCGCGGATGTTGGCGATCGCCGGGCTGGTGTTCGCCGTCAGCCGCCCCTTAGCCAGCGGCTGGCTCGGTTTAGCAGCGGGGGGCCGGCCTGATACCACGATCATCGTCCTCGACCGTTCGCCGAGCATGCAGCAAAAAGGAATTGGCGGCGGAGATTCCAAACTCGCGACCGGAGTGCACCAACTGGCCCAGACGCTGGCGACTCTCAAGTCGGCCCATTGGATCCTGATCGACAGCGTCACTAAAAAGCCGGTGCAGCTCGATTCCCCGGAAGCTCTATTGAAATCGCCGGCGGCGGAACCCACCAGTGCCGCGTCGGACCTGCCCGGCCTGCTCGAAGCAGCTTACGAGTACACCCAGGCCAACAAATCCGGTCGGACTGACATCTGGATCTGCTCCGATCTGCGTCAAAACGACTGGAATCCGCGGAGCGGCCGCTGGCAGGCTCTCCGTGAGTCGTTGCTTTCGTTGCGACAGGGAGTCCGAATCAATCTGCTTGCCTATCCCGAGGCGGCCGAAGGCAACTTCTCGGTGCGCGTTTCGGATGTCCGCCGCGTTCAGAACGGGCCGGCGGCTGATTTGGTGCTGTCGGTGCGCCTGGCGCGCGAGGGCGAAGACCAATCGCGCGCCTCGATTCCGCTGCATTTCGAAATCGACGGGGCACGCACCGAAGTGATGGTCGAAATGGACAAGAGCCCTTATGAGTTGAAGGACTATCGTATCCCGCTGGAGTCAAAGCAGCCGCGGAGCTGGGGGAAAGTCACGATTCCCGCCGACCTCAACCCCGCCGACAATGATTTTTACTTTGCGTTCGAGAAACCTGTGCCGCGGCATGCCATCGTCGTGGTCGAAGACAACCAGGTCGCGCGATCCCTGCAATTAGCGGCAGCCATTACTCCAGATCCCGGCATCACGTGCTCGGCAGAAGTCGTTGCCGCAGAGCAGGTCGCCAACGTCGAGTGGGAAAAAGTCTCGCTCTTGGTCTGGCAGGGACCGCTCCCCGAAGGAGACGCCGCTCGCCACGTGCAAGAATTCATCAAGCGCGGCGGATACGCGATCTTCCTGCCTCCGAAAGTGCCGGGCGATCGCGAATTTCTTGCCGCGAAATGGAAATCATGGACCGACTCGGCAAGTAAAGACGCGCTGGTCGCGAATTGGCGTGGCGATCAGGACCTGCTGGCCAACACCCAGAGCGGAGCGCAACTACCGGTGGGACAACTTCAAATTCACCGGTATTGCCAGCTGGCGGGCGACTTCACACCGCTTGCCGGACTTCAAGGAGGATCGCCCCTGCTGGCCCGGTCGACGCAAAACCACAGCGGAGCGTACTTCTTAGCAACGACCACGAGCCCCGCCGATTCGTCACTGGCCACCGACGGCGTCGTCCTTTATGTCCTTGTGCAACGCGCGATGGCTGCTGGAGCCGCCTCTCTCGGCACAATCCGTCAGCTGGCTGCCGGCGAAGCGCTTCCGGCCAATCTTCCCGACTCTTGGCAAAGGCTGGCGGGTCCGGAGGACGCTTTGTCGGGCGCGTATCCGGTTCACCGTGGGGTTTATCTGGCCGGCGATCAACTGCTGGCGATTAACCGTCCGATGGAAGAGGACCAGGCGCCGATTCTCGATGACGGCCGCGTCGCCGATCTGTTCGCCGGGTTGAACTTCATTCGTGTGGATCATCGTGCCGGTCATATCGGGATCCTGATCGAGGAGATCTGGCGACCGTTTTTGTTTGCGATGATCGTTGCCCTGATCGTCGAAGCGGCGCTTTGTTTGCCCCGATACGTCGCCAAAGCGGGGAGTCCCTCGTGAACTCCTCCCGCGCGCTGACTTTCCTGTGGACGCCGACCTCGCTGGTCGTTTCGATCGTGACGGTGCTGGTGGCGGCGGGCGTTTGTTTTGCCGCCATGCGGCGCAGCGGCTTCCGGCGATCGTTCGTGCTGCTCGAGGCGTTGCGGTTCGCGATCGTCTGCGTCGCGGCCCTGCTCTTCAATCAACCGGAGTGGATCGAGGAATTCCGGCCGGAAGGCAAACCTGCGGTGGCGGTGCTCTGGGACGGCTCGCCGAGCATGGAGACGCGCGACGTCGTCCTGCCGGGGCGTGCCGGAACGGCCCCGATCGCCCGTCATGAGGCGATCGCGGCCTTGATCACGCCCGGCTCATGGGACGAGCTGCGCGAGCGAATGGACGTGCACATCGAGAGCTTCGCTTCGGAACGCCCCGGGCACGGTACGAATCTGTTCGATCCCTTGAATCAGGCCCCCGAGAAATTCCGCAACCTGCGGGCCGTGGTCCTCGTTTCCGACGGCGATTGGAACGTCGGCAAGCCGCCCGTGCAGGCAGCCGACACGCTCCGACAGAAGGGGATTCCCCTGTTCGCCGTTCCGGTCGGCAGTCCCACGCGGCTGCCCGACGTGGAGGTGCTCAGTATCGATGCTCCGACGTTTGGCGTGGTCGGCAAAGCGGTGCGGATTCCCTTCACGATCGATAGCTCGCTCTCGCGGGAATACGTCACGACCGTCACGCTGAAGGCATCGAGCGGTGAAGAGCTTTCCAAGGAAGTGCACATCGCCCCGATGGGCCGCACGAGCGACTGGATCCTCTGGAAACCGACGGCGATCGGCGACTTCACGGTCACGCTCGATGTGCCGGTGCATCCTGAGGAGACGCTTACCGACAACAACCGCCGGGCCGCGCCGATCGCCATCCGGGAAGAGAAACTGCACGTGCTGGTTGTCGAGTCGACTCCGCGATGGGAATACCGGTACCTGCGCAACGCCCTGTCGCGCGATCCCGGCGTCGAAGTCGCGTGCCTGTTGTTTCATCCCGGGCTGAGCAAGGTCGGCGGCGGCAACAAGGACTACATCAAGGCATTCCCGGCGCGCCTCGATGAGCTTTCCAAATTCGACGTTGTGTTTCTGGGAGACGTCGGCGTCGGCGACGGGCAATTGACGGCCGAGCAGTGCCGTCTGCTGAAAGGCCTGATCGAACGGCAGGCAAGCGGACTGGTCTTCATGCCGGGCTGGCAAGGGCGTGAGTTCTCGCTCTTGGAGACTGAGCTTGCAGATCTCTGCCCCGTCGTGCTCGATTCGTCACAGCCCTCCGGCTGGGGCCTCCGCACGCCGAGCCACTTCGAGCTGACCGAGCTGGGCCGGCGCAGCCTGCTCACGAAGCTCGCGGATACCCAGGACGACAATATGGAAGTGTGGGAAGGTCTGCCTGGCTTTCAGTGGTACGCACCCGTGCTGCGCGCCAAGGCCGGGACCGACGTGCTCGCCGTTCACAAGGACGTCTCCAACGAATTCGGGCGGTTGCCGCTGCTCGTGACGCGAACGTTCGGCACGGGCAAGGTGCTGTTCATGGGGACCGACGGTGCGTGGCGCTGGCGAAAGGGAGTGGAGGATAAATATCACTACCGCTTTTGGGGCCAGGTGGTGCGCTGGATGGCTTATCAGCGCAATATGGCCAAAGGCGAAAGCATGCGGCTCTACTATGTGCCCGACCAGCCGCAGATTCGCCAAACCGTGAGCTTTGATGCAAATGTGATGGAAAAGAGCGGCGAGCCGCTGCACAACGGCCGCGTCACGGCACGAATTACCGCCCCGTCGGGCAAGGCCGAGACGGTGCGCTTCGCTTCGGCGGGCGAGGAATGGGGCATGTTCTCGGGCCGTTACACACCCGAGGAAGCGGGCAAACATCAGGTCCGACTGTCCTGCGCCGAGACGGGAGCTGCGCTTGAAGCTTCATTTTTCGTTCAGGGCGACGCGGTAGAACGCCCGGGCCGGTCGGCGCGACCCGAAGTGTTGGAAGAGCTGGCCCGTGTGACCCTCGGCCGCGTCGTCGCCGCCGATCAGTTGAAGCAAATCGTGCAGTCACTGGCCGAGCTGCCCGAAACGCCCCCGTCGGTTCGCCGCGTCCCCCTGTGGAGTCATGCGGTCACCATTGCCCTGATGGTCACGCTCTTGGGAGTTTTTTGGTCGCTACGAAAAGTTGTTGGCTTGATCTAAACGACCTGCACGCCGCGTCGTGCGAGTCGTTGTCTGAGGTGCACCTGAACCGCCAAGAGATAAAGCGCTGGAGTCCGACGACGGATCGGTTAAAGTAATTAGCAGCGAGACGAGGCGCCGCGGCAACAATTCAGGAGAGTCCGATGAGCCTTGTTCGAACGACCGATCGTTTGCAATTGCCGGATAAATTGCAGACTCAGTTGTACGATTTCCGCAGGTTGGTCTGGACGATCAAGATGATCGAGGCGGTTTGCGGAGCCGCCGCCGGCGTACTGGTCGCATTCCTCGTGCTCTTCGTGCTCGACCGTTTGGGCGAGACTCCAACCTGGGCTCGCTTCTCGCTCTTTGCCGTCACCGTGGCCAGTTGCGCCTGCGTGCCGCTCGCCCTGCACCGCTGGGTTTGGCGCAATCGGCGTCTGGAACAATTGGCTCGCCTGCTCACGCGCAAACACCCGCAAGTGGGCGACCAATTGCTGGGCATAATCGAACTTGTGCGAAATGACTTCGAGCAAGCGCGCTCGCGCACGTTGTGCGTCGCGGCAATCCACCAGGTCGCGGAAGACGCTCAGCGTCGTGACTTTCGCGACTCAGTCCCCAGCCCCCGACATCGGCTCTGGACCGTCCTTGCGCTCGTTCCGCTCGCCGCTTGCGTCACCCTGGTGGCGATCTTCCCTGCGGCCGGACTGAATGCATGGGCGCGGCTCCTCGCGCCGTGGCGGGCGACGCCCCGCTACACGTTTGCCAATGTCGAGCTGCTCCCCGATCCGGTTGTCGTGGCCCACGGCGAGCCGATCTCGCTTGCGGTCCGCCTGGCTGAAAAGACAGTGACGAGACCGGGCGAAGGGTTCGCTCGAGTGGACCAACAGCCCAACGTTGTTGCGCCCCTCCGCGATAGCAGCTACGCCTTCGACCTGCCGCCGCAAATCGCGCCGGCCGCCCTGCAGCTGGCCGTGGGTGACTGGCGACAGCGGGTGCGCATCGAGCCGATGGCGCGTCCCGAGCTAACGGCAGTCACTGCGCAGGTTTCGCTTCCCGCGTACCTCGGGCTTCCCAAGGTTCAAACGAAGGACGTGCGCGGAGGCACGATCTCGCCGGTCAATGGCAGCCGAATTCAAGTGCAGGCCACCGCGAGCCGCGCGCTGGCCAGCTCGCAGGTCAACGGCCAAACGCAAGAACCCTCCGGCAGCACGTTTGCCAGTGCGCCGATCGAGGTCGAAGGGAGCAGCAAGGTCCAACTCTATTGGAAAGATCGTTTGGGCCTTTCCGGAAAGGAACCGTTCACGCTGGCAATCGCCGGACATGAGGACGAACCGCCTTCCCTGGTTTGCGAAGGACTGCCGCGGCAAAAAGTCGTCCTCGATTCGGAGATGTTGAGCTTCAAAATTCACGCCCGCGACGATTTCGGCGTGAAGCGCGTCGGCATCGAATGGCTGGGCATTGAGGATCCCGCAATCACTAAGCCCACAAAAGGGGAACGTGTGCTGGCTGCGGGAAGCAACGACAAAGAAGCGCTCGATGTCAACGGCACCTTCTCAGCAAAGTCGCTGAATATCGAGCCGCAACTGATCCGCGCCCGCGTTTTCGTCGAGGATTATTTCCCCAATCGCAAGCGGGTCTACGCGCCGGCGTCGTTCTTGTATGTCCTGAGCCCCGAGCAGCACGCGATCTGGCTGACGGAGCAATTGAACAAATGGCATCGACAGTCGCTCGAAGTCCGCGACCGCGAGATGCAACTTTACGAGACGAACAAGCAGCTCCGCGCTCTCCCGCCGCAGGAACTCGATAAACCCGAGACCCGCCGTCGCATCGAGAATCAGGCTGCCGCGGAATGGGCCAACGGACGTCGCCTGTCGAACCTCGTGCGGACCGGGGAAAACCTCGTCCAGCAAGCGACGCGCAATCCGGAATTCGGCGTCGGCCATCTCGAAAAGTGGGCCGAGATGCTGCAGATTCTCAAAGACA
>DASPSM010000084.1:0-3363 GCA_035623955.1 Planctomycetaceae bacterium | reverse complement strand
GGCGGGCGACCTGAGGGCTGAGGTTTTTCGTGGTGAAAGCTCTGCTAATGCCTCATGTCGCGCCGCCCCGAGGCGGCTCGATAATGGCGATGCCGACGCCGGCGACTCCGACCGGTGCTCTCAAGACAGAGATCGTCCGATTCATCGGCATTTGGACACGTTTCGATTAAGACAAAGCGCCCTGGGAAGGATAGGGCGCCCGGACAGAGCTGTCAAACGGCAGATCCCGCTTGCGGTAGGTCCCGCTTGCCGAGCGGGACCTCTTCTTTCTCCTCTGTTATCTTCTTTTTACAGCGAACCTCGGACAAAGGTCCCGCCCGGCAGGCGGGACCTACTACAATCGCTGCATGCTGTTCATGGTGATCGAGCAATTCCGCAACAACGATCCGAATCCGGTCCGCCAGCGGTTCTTAAAGCAGGGCCGGATGCTGCCCGAGGGGGTGGTTTACCACGCGAGCTGGATCGACCCGCAAAAAGCCCGCTGCTACCAACTCATGGAGGCGCCCGACCTCGACAGGGTTCGCCAGTGGACCGAGGCTTGGGACGACATCGTCGATTTCGAGATCGTCCCCGTGTTGACGTCGCAGGAATTCTGGGCGCGGTTCGGCGGCTAAGCTCGCTGAGTGCCCTTGGGCACAGAGCGTCCGGCGCGAACTGAATGCGGGCTCGCCTCTGGAGCCCTCGCGAGAGGGCGTCAAGAAAATAGCCCAGGGCTTCAGCCGGGCTAGAAGCCCTGGGCTATTCTCGGCGGCCCCTGACGGGGCCAGGAACAGGTTGGAATTCCCGGGCACTTTCAACGGCGACGACGCTCAACCGCCGAATCAGGACTCTTCCTCTTCCTCTTCCTCTTCCTCGTCATCCGCTGACACGCCGACTAGCTCGCCGTCCTGGTTCGCTTTGAGTTCTTGCCATTGCTCCCAAGTGTAGAGCACTTCGCGGGCTTGGGAGCCGTTGTATTCGCCGACGATGCCGTCTTCGGCCATGTAGTCGATCAGGCGGGCTCCGCGGCCGTAGCCGACTCCCAGGGCGCGCTGCAAGAGCGAGACGCTGCCGCGGCCTTCGCGGATCACGACTTCGACGGCCTGGTCGTACATGTCGTCGCGCTCGCGCGGAGCGCCGGGTTGGGCCTTGCCGTCGGCCGACTTCACGCTGAGCTGCGCGAGTTCCTGGCTGTATTGCGGCTCGTAACCGCTGAAGAACTCGATCACGTTGTTGATCTCTTCGTCGGCGACGAAGGTCCCCTGCGAACGGGTCAGGTGGCTTGTGCCGGGGGCGAGGTACAGCATGTCGCCGTTGCCCAGGAGCCGCTCGGCACCCATTTCGTCGAGCACCACGCGGCTGTCGGTCCGGCTCGAGACCTGGAACGAAATCCGCGCCGGCAGGTTCGACTTGATGAGGCCGGTGATCACGTCGACCGTCGGCTTCTGCGTCGCCAGCACCAGGTGGATGCCGACGGCCCGCGATTTTTGCGCGAGGCGGATGATGTGCCCTTCGACGTCCTTGCCCGAGGTCATCATCATGTCGGCCATCTCGTCGGCGATGATCACGATATAGGGCATCGACTCGGGAATGCGCTCGGCCTCTTCCGAATCGGGATCGATGCCGAGCTTGTCGAGCACGGCCTCTTTGCCGAGCTTGTTGTAGCTGTCGAGATGCCGGACGCCGACCTGCGCGAGCAGGTCGTAGCGTTCCTCCATCTTGTCGACGGCCCACGCGAGCACCGCCTCGGCCTTTTTCATGTCGGTGATGACCGGATGCATCAGGTGCGGCACCCGTTTGTACGGGCTCAGCTCGACCATCTTGGGGTCGATCAAGAGCATCTTTACCTGATCGGGGCTGCGGGTCATCAGCATCGACAGAATCAGCGTGTTGAGGCAGACGCTCTTGCCCGTGCCGGTGCGGCCGGCGATCAACAGGTGCGGCATCTTCGTCAGGTCGACCGCCAACGGCCGACCGCTGACGTCTTTGCCCAGGAAGATGGGGATCCGCATCTTGTTGATGGCGTCGGGGCAGGCCTCGATCAGCTCGCGCAGCCGGACCAGCACCTGCTTCTCGTTGGGGACTTCGACGCCGACGGTGTTCTTGCCCGGGATCGAAGGCACCACGCGAACGGCCGGCACGCGCAGGGCGATCGCCAGGTCGTCGGCTAGTGCGGCGACTTTCGAGAGTCGCAGGCCGGCTTCGAGCTCCAATTCAAACTGCGTGATGACGGGGCCCGTGTCGATCTCGACCACCCGCACGTTCAAGTTGAAGTCTTTGAACGTCTTTTCGAGGATCACCGCCGCGGCCTGAGCCTTGCTGGCCAGCGTCTCGTACGGAAAATCCTCGGCGTCCTCCAAGAGGTCGAGCGACGGCACCTCGTACGGACCGTGCGGGCCCGAGCCGTTGCCCGATTCGAGCCGTTCCATCACTTCGTCGCGCATCGATTTGGCGGTGATCGGCGGGTTCACCTTGATCGGCAGCTTCGACTTTGCGGGCGCCTTCGAAGTCGTGGAAGCCCCCGGGGCGGGGGCGGGGGCTTTCTTTTTCGTTTTGTCGCGACCTTTGTCGGGGGGCGGATCGTCGTCCTCTTCTTCCTCCTCGTCGGTCTCGGCTTCGTCCGCCTCTTCGTCCGTCGGCGGGCGGCGGCGGAACATGCGGCCGATCATCCGGAATGGAAAGAAGAGAACGGCAAACATCAGCCCCACGAGCGCCAGCTCGCCGGCGATGAGCAGGCCGGCCGCGGCGCACGTGGCGATGACGATCGTGATCCCCTCGGGCGAGAAATATTTCTCCAGGATGGCCAGCCCCAGCGCGCCGGCGTAGCCGCCGCTGCCCACGACGTTCGATCCGCTCAACTCGGGCGCGAACCGCGTCAGCAGCATGCACACGCCCGACAGGCCCAGGCAAATGCCGAACAGCCGCACCAGATGGTCGGTCGGCCCGTTGCGGATGAACATCCGCAGGTCCATCGTAAAGAGCGAAAAGACCAGGAAGAACGCCCCGAATCCGAACGCCGTGTGCAGGTAATAAGCGGTCTGGGCGCCGTAGGGGCCGCAGATATTCAGAGGAGCCTGACGAGCCGGAAAGACGATCCGTCCGGGAGGATCGACCGGGTCATAGCTCCAGAGGCACACGGCCAGAAAGACGCAGAGCGCCAACAGGCCCAGTGCGAAGAGATCGGTTCGGAGGCGACGCAAGTCCATCGGGCAGATTCCAGCGGAGCGTCAGCGCTCGACGGCTTTGGCCGGCGCGCACTGCGAGCAAGGGACGCCGTCCGCGCGTCGGACCATCTCCCCGGTCCGACGCCCGGACGCATCCTGGCGACACACCACCAATCACAAAATCGCGACGGAAACAAGGGCCATCACTTGGCTTGAAGGC